>JBAQPI010000184.1:0-29689 GCA_049305635.1 Rhodoglobus sp.
GTCCGCGGCTACGCCGAGCTGTACCGGATGGGCGCGCTCACCAAGCCCGAGGACGTCGCGCAGGCGATGGAGCGCATCGAGAAGGAGGCGATCCGCATGGGCGAGCTCGTCGAGGATCTCCTCGAGCTCGCGCGCATCGACGAGGCCAAGCCGTTGCAGCTGGCGGAGGTCGATCTCGTGCCGCTCGCGAGCGATGCCGCCCTCGACGCGATGGCCTCGGCGCCCGATCGGATCGTCGCCGTCGTCGGCACCGACGTAGTCCCCGCCGACCGGCACGTCGAGGAGGCGGACCCGCCCACCAAGGTGCTCGAACTCCCCGAGCTCACGGCACCGGCGACGCCGTCGCGGGGGGTCGCCGCGACCCTCGCGACCGGACCCATCGCCTTCGCGAACGCGACCCTTGCCCGGATGCGCCGCTCGCGCACCCGAGCGCTGGAGCCCGTCGTGGTCGCCGAGCCGCCCGCGCCCGAGTTGCGGGCCATCGTGCTCGCCGAGGAGAACAAGCTGCGGCAGGTGCTCGCCAACCTGATCGGCAACGCCCTGCGCTTCACGCCGGCAGGCAGCCCGATCGAGATCGGCGTCGGGGTGGACGCCGAGCGCCGGGTCGCGATCCTCTCCGTCATCGACCACGGCGAGGGCATCCCGCCGCAGATCCGCGACAAGATCTTCCAGCGCTTCTGGCGCGCCGACACCTCGCGCACGCGGGACACCGGCGGCAGCGGCCTCGGGCTGGCGATCGTCTCCGCGATCATCCAGGCGCACCAGGGCGAGGTCGAGGTCGTCGAGACGCCGGGCGGCGGCGCGACGTTCCGCGTGCTGCTGCCACTCCTCCCCGGTCCGAGGGATGCCGCGGCCATCCCCAAGACGGACTGACCCCCGTCTCACCCCCTCGCCGCGGGGCTACCGTGACGCCATGACTCGTTACCAGGTAGACAGCGAAGCCGTCCTCAGCGCGACGGGTGCCGTGCGCACCTCGATCGGCCGCATCCAGTCGGAGGTCGCGGGCCTCCACAGCCAGCTCGCCAACCTCCAGGGCTCCTGGACCGGCCAGGCCTCCACCGCCTTCGCCGGCGTCGTCGCAGAGTGGAAGGCGACCCAGCAGCGGGTGGAGGAGAACCTCGCCGCGATCAACCAGGCGCTCACGCAGGCCGGCCAGCAGTACGCGGAGATCGAGGCGGCGAACGCCCGGCTGTTCACGCGGTGACGATTGCCAGTCGCATCCCAAAGCGGTATCGTATTGGGATGAGCAAGCAGATCGCGGTGCGGCTGCCGGACGACCTCGTCGACTTCCTCGATGAGGTCGTCGCGAGCGGTCGGTTCGAGAGCAGGGTCGCGATCGTCACGCGGGAACTCAGACGATTCCAGCGCCGGCTGATCGCGGAGCAGGACGCCGAGATCTATCGGACCCAGGGCGAGGATCCCGAACTGGAAGGGCTGGCGGAATACGCCGCCCGGCTGAGGTTCGAAGACTGATGCGGACCATTCACCTTGCACGGCTGGAGAAGACGCGGCCAGTGGTGGTGCTCACTCGGGAATCTGTCCGCCCCTATCGGAACCGACTGACCGTCGCGTCGATCACCTCGACGATTCGAGGGAGCGCGACCGAGATCCCCGTGGGTCGGGACAACGGGTTGGACCATGACTCGGTCGTGAATTGCGACAACATCACCACGATCCCCGCGTCCGATCTCGGCCAGCAGATCGGCTTCCTGCTCGACAGCCAGGAGGATGCGCTGGTCGCGGCGATCCACGCCGCATTCGACCTCGACGCCTTCGACAGGTAGCGCGACCCCTAGCACGAGCGGTAGCACGACGAAGCGGGCGGCCCTCAGAAGAGGACCGCCCGCTTGGTGAGCGTCAGGACTTAGAAGTCCATACCGCCGGTCGGGTCGCCGCCCATCTGCGGCTGCGCCTTCTCGGGCTTGTCCGCCACGACCGCCTCGGTCGTCAGGAACAGGCCGGCGATCGACGCGGCATTGAGCAGCGCGGAACGGGTGACCTTCACCGGGTCGTTGATGCCCGCGGCGAGCATGTCGACGTACTCGCCGGTCGCGGCGTTGAGGCCCTGACCGGAGGGCAGGTGACGCACCTTGTCGGCGACGACGCCGGGCTCGAGGCCCGCGTTGAGCGCGATCTGCTTGAGCGGGGCGTCGATGGCCACGCGCACGATGTTCGCGCCCGTCGCCTCGTCACCGGTGAGGCCCTTGAGGGCCTTGCCATCGAACGCGATCTTGCCGGCCTGGATGAGGGCGACGCCACCACCGGCGACGATGCCCTCTTCGACGGCGGCCTTCGCGTTGCGCACGGCGTCCTCGATGCGGTGCTTGCGCTCCTTGAGCTCGACCTCGGTCGCGGCGCCGGCCTTGATCACCGCGACACCGCCGGCGAGCTTCGCGAGGCGCTCCTGGAGCTTCTCGCGGTCGTAGTCGCTGTCGGTGTTCTCGATCTCGGCGCGGATCTGCTTGACGCGACCGGCGATGGCCTCGGGCTCTCCGCCACCCTCGACGATCGTGGTCTCGTCCTTGGTGATGACGACCTTGCGCGCCTTGCCGAGCAGGTCGAGCGTCGCGTTCTCGAGCTTGAGGCCGACCTCCTCAGAGACCACCTGACCGCCCGTGAGGATCGCGATGTCCTGCAGCTGGGCCTTGCGGCGGTCGCCGAACCCCGGGGCCTTGACGGCGACGGACTTGAAGATGCCGCGGATCTTGTTCACGACCAGGGTCGCGAGCGCCTCACCGTCGACGTCCTCGGCGATGATGAGCAGCTGCTTGCCGCTCTGGATCACCTTGTCGACGATGGGCAACAGGTCCTTGATGTTCGAGATCTTGCCGTTGACGATGAGGATGTAGGGGTCCTCGAAGACCGCCTCCTGGCGCTCCTGGTCGGTGACGAAGTAGGCGGAGAGGAAGCCCTTGTCGAAGCGCATGCCCTCGGTGAGCTCGAGCTCGGTGCCGAAGGTGTTGGACTCCTCGACGGTGACCACGCCCTCCTTGCCGACCTTGTCGATCGCCTCGGCGATGAGCGCACCGATCTCGGTGTCCCCGGCGGAGATGGATGCGGTGGCCGCGATCTCCTCCTTGGTCTCGATCTCCTTCGCGCCGCCCACGAGCGCCTCGATGACGGCCGTCACGGCCTTCTCGATGCCACGCTTGAGGCTGATCGGGTCGGCGCCGGCGGCGACGTTGCGAAGGCCTTCGCGCACGAGCGCCTGGGCGAGCACGACGGACGTGGTCGTGCCGTCACCGGCGACGTCGTCGGTCTTCTTCGCGACCTCCTTGACGAGCTCGGCGCCGATCTTCTCGTACGGGTCGTCGAGCTCGATCTCCTTGGCGATCGACACACCGTCGTTCGTGATGGTGGGCGCGCCCCACTTCTTCTCGAGCACGACGTTGCGACCGCGCGGGCCGAGCGTCACCTTGACGGCGTCGGCCAGGATGTTGAGGCCGCGCTCGAGGCCGCGACGGGCCTCTTCGTTGAATGCGATGATCTTTGCCATGTGTGTTTCTCGTCCCTCCCGGACGTCGGTCTAACGAAATCGTTGGCACTCGAAACGTGCGAGTGCCAGAGTCAAAATTAGCACTCGCCATTGGGGAGTGCAAGACAGCCCGGGATGCGGCTACGGGGTCGGCACGGGCGCAGGCACGGGTGGCGGCGGTGCGATGAAGTCCGCCGCCCCGTCCACCGGCACGAGCTCCACCCAGGTGTTGCCCGGCGCGAGCCGGATCGGCACGCCGCGGTCGTCGGTGAGGCGGATCGTGTCGACCCGCGAGGGCTTGGACCACGTGCCGTGCACGGTGCCGCCGCCGCTCGAGACCCAGGCCTCACCGGCCCCGACGAGTTCGGTCTTGGGCACCCCGTATCCCCAGCTCACCTGCACTCGGAGCACGATGACGTTGCTCGCCGTCAGCTGGGCGCCGGCGTAGTCGGTGTCTGGCACTCCACCCGTCATGACGCGGTTGTAGGCGGACTTCGCCGGGTCCCACGCCCAGGAGGGCGTCGCCGCCCCGCCGATCACGAGGTTGATCGCGGCGATCGGCGCGCCATCCCGAGCCGCCGTCGACGACGCGGCGTCGAGCGCGTAGCCGAACTGCTGGGGCGGAGCGGGCAGGTCGAGGTGCTGGCCGATCACCTGCGGGGCGAGCACGAGCACGTCGTGCGGGGAGTCCTTGAGGTCGGTGCGGTAGAAGGTGTCCTCCGTGTCGGACTGCCCGTGGATCGCGTTATAGACGTTGGTGTCCTCCATCATCTGCACGAAACGGTATTGGCCGCCGGAGTAGGCGACGATGCCGCCGAATGGCGAGATGATGTCCGGGTCCATCGGCCGGATCGAGCGGACCGGCCCGATCTCGGCAGGGACGTCGGACTGCCAGATCGCCACGTAGCGGGTGAGCCCGCCCTCGACGAGCTCCTCGAAGACGATGTCGGTGCGTTCGAGCCCGAACTGCGGGCGGGCGTCGGGATGATTGTCGACCTTGGCCGCGATCGACGGCGACGTGATCGGCGACGCCACGACCTCGCCGGTGAGCGGCGCGAACGATTGCGCCGGCGGCGGCGTGTACGTGGAGGTGTATCCCGGCGTCGGCGCGGGCATCGGCGCGACCGGGGCGCACCCCGCGAGCGCGATCGCCATCGCCCCCAGCGCCACCCACCGCATCATGGCGACACGATATCGCCGCGACCGCGAACCGTCGTCGCGGCTCGCCTGCGCGAGACTAGGCGAGCTTGACGGACTCGGCCTGGGGGCCCTTGGCGCCCGTGCCGACCTCGAAGACGACCTGCTGGCCCTCCTCGAGCACCTTGTACCCCGCCATGTCGATCGCGGAGTAGTGAACGAACACGTCCTGGCCTCCGTCGTCCACGGTGATGAAGCCGTAGCCCTTCTCAGCGTTGAACCACTTCACGGTTCCGTTCGCCATGTCCTGCTCCCTGCTGTGGTTCTGAACCGGTGCCTTCGGGAGGCGCCATCCAGAAATGATAGGGGAGCGCGGCGACGGCTCGAGGGGGGTCCGGGGCGCGACCGGGGAATTAAACACGCACGTAACACGATTGGAATTCAACTCGCGATTTCGCGCGATTCCGGGGCCGGAGGGGCCTATCCGGTCGGCTCCGCGGTGGGCACGGGCCCGAGGAAGTCGACCCCCACGGCGACGACGATCGGCTGGCCCGGGAACGTCTCCGGTGAGACCAGCCGGATCTCGCCGAGGCCGAGCGCGAGCACGACGCCGCGTGCGACATCCTCGTTGAGCGGGTCGCTGTAGTACACGAAGGTGTCATCGACGGGCTCGGCGGCGACGATACGCGAGCTGACGGGCCAGCCCGCCGCCGCGAGCTGGTCCCCGACCGTGGTCTGCACGCCCGAGGTGCCGGTGGCGTTGAGGATCGTGATCTTGATGCCGCGAGCGGCATCGATCGTCGCCGGGTCGGTCACCGGGTCCGCCGTCGGCGCCGCCGTCGGCGTGGGAGTCGCGGTCGGGGCCGCGTCGAAGATCGGCAGGCCCACATCGATACCCATGAAGCGGTTGAGCCCGAAGAGTCCGGCCACGATCAGCACGAGCGTCGCGAGCGCCGCCCAGGCGAAGGCGATCCACCCCCGACCACGCCGCTTCGGGCCGCGATGCGCACCGATGCGCTCGAGGTCCCGGGGCAGCTGGTCGAACTGGTCCTTCGGATATGACGCCATAGCTCAGTCGGTCGATTCTGGGTCGTGTGGGCCGGTGCCACCGTGGTCAGTGATCCTGAACGCCCGTGCCGCCCGGGCCCGCGTGCGAGCATCGCGCGCTCGCTGCAGCCGGCCGACGAGCATCGGATCGTGACGCACGGCCTCGGGCGAATCGATCAGGGCGTTCAGCAGTTGATAATAGCGGGCAGCACTGAGGCCGAACTCCGAGCGGATCGCCTCCTCCTTCGCACCCGCGTGACGCCACCACGAGCGCTCGAACTCGAGGATGCTCGCCTGGAAAGCGGGCAGGCCGTGCCCGGCATCGTGCACTGGCTCCGGCTCGGCCGCCACGTGTCCTCCCCTGCTCCACAGGGAGCCTATGGCCGGGAACGCGGCGCGCAGAGCACCCGGCGGGCACGTCGCAGGATCGACAGCCTAGGATGACCTAGCCATGCAACCCCGCAGCATCGCCGCGCTCTCCCTCGCCGCCGCCCTCGCCCTCGCCGGCTGCGCGACGGGTCCCGCGACCGCCCCGGCCCCGAGCGTGACGAACGACCCGAGCGTGCCGCTCGCCGAGCTGGAGGTGCTCGCGGATCCGCGCTCCTACATCGGCGAGTCCACCGCCCTGCTGCGGGATGCCGCGATCCCCGCGCCCGCGCAGGCTCCGGCCCAGCGGCTGCCGTCGACCGTCGTCTCGCACGACCTCGGCGGGGACACCGAGGTGGCCGTCGCATCCACCGAGCGCATCTTGCCGATGGACCTCTCGGGCTCGATCGCCGCGACCGTCTTCGGCCTCGGCTTCGGCGACTTCGTGGTCGGGCGCGACACCTCGACGACCTTCCCGGGCACGGAGGCCCTGCCGCTCGTGACCACCGGCGGGCACACCGTCAACAGCGAGGCGATCCTCGCGCTGCGCCCCACCCTCGTGATCACGGACGGCACCATCGGCCCCGTCGACGTCGTGCTGCAATTGCGCGACGCCGGCATCCCGGTCGTCTTCGTCGACACCGACCCGTCGATCGCCGGGGTCGGCGAGCTCGCCGTGCAGGTCGCTACGGCGCTCGGCGCGCCCGCCGCGGGTGAGGCGCTCGCGGCCGAGCTCATGGCGGGCATCGAGGCGAAGATCGCCGAGATCGCCGGGATCCTGCCTGCGACCGAACCGTTGCGCATGCTCTTCCTCTACCTGCGGGGCACCTCGGGCGTCTACTACCTGTTCGGTGCGGAGTCCGGCGCCGATGTGCTCATCGAGGCGCTGGGAGGCGTGGATGTCGCCGCCGAGCTCGGACTGGACGGCATGCGCCCCATGACCGACGAGGCCATGATCGCCGCCGACCCGGACCTCATCCTCGTCATGACGGGCGGCCTCGCGAGCGTGGGCGGCGTCGACGGGCTGCTCGAGTCGAAGCCCGCGATCGCGCTGACCGCGGCCGGACAGCACCGCAGGTTCGTGAGCATGGCCGACGGTCAGGTGCTCGGATTCGGGCCGCGCACCGCCGAGGTGCTCGACGCGCTCGCGCGGGCGATCTACGCGCCCGGACGGTAGCCGATCACGGCCGGCGGGATCGAGCGCGGATGGCCACCGCCGCCGCGACGGCGCCCGCGAGGACGATGCCCACCGCGAGCCACAGCGGCCAGCCGAGGTCGGCACCCGTAGGGTCGACGATCGCGCCGGGAGCGCAGGTCTCATCGACCGTGAGCGTGAAGCTCAGGGGGTCGAGCTGCTCGCCGGCGGGGTAGGTGCCGAAGGCCTCGGCGCCCGGCGAGGTGAGGGTGGCCGTGGCATCCGTGACGGTGAGCACGCCGCCGGCCCACTCGACGGACGCCGTCGAGAGGTCGATCTCGGCGAACTCGACACCGGCCTCGGAGACGCTCGCACCCTCCTGCGTCGTGCCGCTGACGTCGAGCAGCAGGGTCGCCGAGTCGCCGCCGGCGAACTCGATCACGGGGTTCGCGACGGTCGTGTCGAGCACGCCGCCGTGCCCGGTGAACTCGACCGAGCCGGTGAAGGCGAGCACGCCCTCGCCGGTGGCGGCTTCGTAGGTGCCGACACCGCCGGTCCAGCCGAAGTTCGGGGTCTGGTAGCTCGCGCCGTCGGCCACGGTCCACTCGCCGCTGGCGATCGTGCCGCTGATGTAGCTGCGGAACGACTCCTTGAAGCCCCAGGTGAGCGTCGAGGCCTCCACGGTGCAGTCGGGCTGCCCGACCTCGGCGAGACTGCCGGACGCGTCGCTGTGCCACGCGCGTGCTGTGTTCACGGTGTCGGATCTCCGTAGTGCCGGTCGAGAAGTCGGTAAGGCTGACCTTACCCTGCGGAGGAACATTCCCGTTCGACCGCTGGTTGAATGGGATGAGACGTCCCTGAACCAGGAGCACCGATGGCCTACAACGTGAACAAGTCCGACGATCAGTGGCGCGAGGAGCTCGGCGAGCGCTATGCGGTCCTGCGCGAGGCCGCGACGGAACGCCCTTGGACGGGCGAGTTGCTCGACGAGTCGCGCGCCGGCCTCTACGCGTGTGCGGCCTGCGGTGCCGAGCTGTTCAAGAGCGGCACCAAGTTCGACTCGGGCTGCGGCTGGCCGAGCTTCTACGACTCCGTGAACCCGGATGCCGTCGAGCTCATCGAGGACGCCAGCCTCGGCATGGTGCGCACCGAGGTGCGTTGCGCGAACTGCGGCGGCCACCTGGGCCACGTCTTCGACGACGGCTACGGCACCCCGACCGGGCTGCGCTACTGCATGAACTCGCTCTCCCTCGACTTCAAGGAAGACTGAATCAGCGCCCTCGACGCCGTCCGCGCCCGCCGCTCGTATCCGCGGGTGACGGAGGACGCCCCGAGCCACGACGAGCTCGCGCGGCTCGTCGACGCGGCCGCAGGTGTCGCCGACCACGGCGCGCTGCGACCGTGGCGGCTCATCGAGTTGCGCGGCGCGGACCGCGAACGACTCGGCGAGGTGTTCGAGGCGGGCGGGGTCTGCGCGGAGAAGGCGCTGCGCGCACCCCTGCTGATCGCGGTGGTCGCCTCGCGCAGGCCGAGCGGCAAGGTTCCCGGCTGGGAGCAGGATGCCGTGGCATCCGGTATCGCGCACATGCTGAGCCTTCTGCTCGACGAGGCCGGCTGGGGCGTGATGTGGCGCACCGGCCCGCTCACGCGCGACACGAAGGTCGCCAAGCTGCACGGGCTCGGCAGGCGCGAGAAGCTCCTGGGCTGGCTCTATGTCGGCGGCAAGCCGGAGCGGTCGAAGCCCGAGAGGGAGCACGCGCTCAGGCTGGAACAGCACCTCTGCGCGCTGGAGGCAACGACGCGATCCCGATCGCGATGAAGGTCACGGCGGTGCCGGCGATCGTGGTCCATGCGACGGGATGCCCGGCCACCGGCAGCACGAGGTCGAAGACCAGCGAGGCCGCGAGCTGGCCGGCGATCGCGCCGAGCCCGAGCAGCAGCACGCCCGTGAACCGCACGACGATGGCGTAGCCGGCGACGAACAGGATGCCGTTGATGCCGCCGACATAGAGCAGCGGGTCGACCGGGAAGGTCACCGGCTGCCACGCCAGGAGCGCGTGCACGGCGAACACGACCGCGAGCAGCAGCGCCCCGACCATGAAGTTGAAGAAGGTGGCGGTGAGCGCTGAGCCGCTGTGCTCCCGCACCTGGCCGTTCACCGCCTGCTGCCAGCCGAGGCCGAGGCCCGCGGCGAGCGGCAGCACGAGCACCCACCACTCGACGCCGCCGCGCACCTGCGGCGAGACCGCGAGCGCGACGGCGAGCACCGCGAGCACGGCGCCGACGATGCGGGATGCCGTCACCGGCTTCGGTGCCATCGTGCCGAGCCCCCTGCGGTCGACGAGCAGACCGCTGAGCGTCTGGCCGGCGATCGTCGCGACCGTGAACAGGGCGACCCCGAGGATCGCCGCCGTGAGCCCCTGGGAGAGCACGAACAGCCCGCCCGCGGCGCCGCCTGCCGCGTACCACCACGGGATGCTGCCGGAGCGGATGCTCGAGACCACCGTCACCACCCCGCGCCTGGCCCCGGGGATCACGAGCGCGACGACGATCATGATGAGGAACCCGGAGCCGAACGAGATCAGCGCGGCGAGGGTGCCGTCACCGAGTTCGCGACCGAGCTGGCCGTTGATCCGGGACTGCGTCGCGACCAGCCCGCCGCACAGCACGGCGCCCACCACCGCCAGGGCCACGGCGAGTCGGGAGTGCTGCTCGGGCGCCGCTGAAGAACTCACTTGGCTACTATGGACCAGTTCACGCCCCCTTAGCTCAGTTGGCCAGAGCACCGCTCTTGTAAAGCGGGGGTCGTCGGTTCGAATCCGACAGGGGGCTCTCGTTTCGGCGGAGCCGCGGTGTGTTCGCGCGTTCACTTTTGCGCGGTGCCGCTTAACCTGATTCGGTCCCCGACCTCGGGGATCAACTACTCGTGAGAGCGAGAGGAATCCTCGACGGTCCGAACGGACGCCGAGGGATTTCGATAGATTCTCTACCGTGCTGGATTGTGATGGGTCTGAGGTGGTCGTTCGATTCCCTCCCTTCACGGCCACAAAACTCGAGGAGAATGCGGAGGCAACATTTGCCGACGATAAGAGCCGAGGACGCAAGCCACCCCGATACGGGGTATCGGTCATGGCAGATCAATGCGAAAATGGCGAATCCATCGAAGATGTCGTTTCGCGGATTTGTTTGGAGACCAGCGTGGGTCGACGGAGCAAGACAATCGCGGTAACGACTGGAACCACATTACGAAAAAGTGGGTTTGAAGTGGTGAGCGACCCTACAGAGAAGGAGCCGCGTCATCATCTTGTGGGCACGGATCCGTTCTCAGCTATGCCAAACGGAGAAGAGCTAGAGTCACTACTAATTGAGCGAATGCCAAATCCAGCTTGGACGAAGGGTGCAGCATGAGTCGAGTTCGGGTCGAGATCGACCTCAATTCCCGCGACGCAGACGGTTTCACTCGTACCAAGCTGAAGAACGCTAGTGGGCCTGTCGAGGTGGGTCAGATCGTGACTGCATTCGAGTCGGAAGATTCCGTTCAGGCACTGGCCTATGTTGCCCGGGTCGAGGAGGGTACCGGATACGTTCTTCTCGACGTCAATTGGAACTCACTTTGCGATGATGACGGCACCGAGGCTAAGGCTCCGTTCTCGACCTCGAACGCCGTGAATCGTGCAGCAGCCTCAGTGCATAACAAGTTCTCTGCGTCATCCGGGGCAACAGGTTCTTTGGCCAGTTTCCACTTCGTAGACCTTCCTCGCTCTGCCTAGGACGGCCTTTCTGGCAAGGTAGAGAGCATGCTCGAACTCAAGTCCGTCATGCTCTGCGATGCCGCCACTGTCCGCGAAGGACTCCTGAACGTACTCGGTGCTGGCCTGACGATTTTCTGGCGAGAGAGTTTTCCGGCCCCACTTATGGCGGATGTGGCCGTCCAGTTCGAGTTGGTCGATGTAGCGGTCGAAGAGACTCGAGAAATCATGATCCGAGTCACAGGCCCTAACGACGACCCAGCGCTCGTGTTCGAAGCGCAGATGCAACTCGTGACGATGAAGTCTGACGAAAATGCTCCAGTCCAGTCAGTGCCGATTGCTTTGAACCTTCGAAATGCAGGGATGCCATCCGTTGGCATCTACGCACTCCATGTTCTGATCGACGGCGACCAAGTAGGTAGTTTGTCTTTCGAGGCGCGCGCAGGACGTGCGGCGGACGAAGTGCCAGCGCACAATCCATTCGGCTAGTGGGCGTCTCCGTTAGTTTGTCGGGGGTCATGCTGCGGCTTGTTCGTGTCGGTTGACGCGTTGGAGGAGGTCGTGGAGGGCTATGCGTCCGAATCGCCAGTCGAAGGGGATCGCGGTGGCGTTGTAGCGTTCCTGGAACGCGAGAAGGCGCTGTTCGAGGACGGTGAGCCTCTCGAAGTCTTGGGGTTTGACGACCTTGCGTTGCACGATCGAGAAGTAGATCTCGACCTGGTTGAGCCAGGACGCGTGCACGGGCAGGTGCACGAGCGTCGCGTTCGGGAACGCATCGCGCATCCGTTGCACGGAGGCTGTGCCCGTGTGGGAGGAGCCGTTGTCCACGACCCAGAACACCCGGCGGGCCGATGCGTAGGGCTCGGTCGTCATGACCTGCTCGACAAGTTCGGTGAACGGTGCGATCCCGGTCGTCGGCGCGCAGCGGCCGATCACTTTCGCGTGGTGCACGTCGTAGGCGGCGAGGTAGGCGAGGGTGCCGCCGCGGCGGTATTCGAACTCGACCCGCCGGGGCCGGCCCAGCGCTGGCGGGAGTCCCGGGTGGCGGCGGTGCAGGGCTTGCAGCTGGGACTTCTCATCGGCGCTGATCACGTAGTCATCGTCGCCGAGCGGTTTCCCGTCCCAGACCCGATGGTAGAGGTCCAACACCCGGCTGGCTTTGACCGCGAAGCCGGGGTCGCGGGGGAAGATCCAGGACCGGTGCTGCCAGGGTTTGATCGCGTCCGCGTCCAGCCAGCGGCGGACGGTGGACGCGGACACGGCAGCCACGATCCCGCGAGCCGTTGCCTCGGCGGCAAGCTCAGCGTGTGACCACCGCGACAAGGGCACCCCGGTCTCGGCAGGCAGCTGGCAGGCCAGCGCCTTGACTTCCGCGACTGTGGAGACAGCGAACACGCGCGGTCGGCCGGAGCGGGGCAGGTCGCCCAGCCCGTCCAGACCGCGCTGCGCGAATCGGGATCGCCACTTGCGGACCGTGTCCACGTGCACACCCAGCCGGTCGGCGATCTGCCCATTCGGCGTCCCCCGCGCTGCGGCAAGGATGATCCGGGCGCGCTGCGCGTCGCGGACCTCCGTCCGCACCCTTCGCGCCCGCCGGGACAGTTCGGCTCGTTCCGCCTCGGAAAGTTCGATCACGTCGGCACTGATCATAGGCATGATCAGGGGTTAACAGCGTGACCCGGGGATCTTGTGGCGACACGCTGACCCGGTCCGCGATCATGGTGACATGGCTGCCATCCCCGCCTCCACGAGGGCTTCTCTCTCGCAACGACTCAGCGCCCGCGCCCGGGAACGATGGCCGCAACTGACCAACGTGTCGGCTACCTACCGCGGCCAGTTCGCATATGTCGAAGGCACCGACGATCACGGCGAGCAACTGCGTCTATGCCGGCTCCGCTACGTCGGATACGCCAGCCAGTGGGGCTTCGCGATCTACCGCGCCAGCCACGACGACTACCAGCAAGCGTTCCTTCCCGGCGGCTGGCGTGCCGGCACCCCCGAAGACGCCCTCGACACCGCCTGCGGACTCTACCTCGGCGACCCCACCGCCTGGACCTGACCCCCGACGAACTTCAAACGACAACCGCTAGAGGAGAACTCCCAACCCTTTTGGGTTCCCATCGACCGCTTCGCGGATAAGGCGTAGTCGCCCTGTGCCGCCTGGCTTTAGTGACACAAGCCCAGCGGTGTGGCCCACAGCTCGGCGGCTATTTTAGCGATGCCGTGTTGCGGGTGACGAGCAGGTGATCTTCGGCAATCTCATCGCCCAGCAGTAGAACCGAGGCAGAGATCCAAGTTCCAGTCTCATGCAAGCGCGGTTAGACTCCCTTCGGCCACCAGCCTCAGCACGTTTACAGTCTTCCCGGAAGTTTCGTCATAGGAGGGACCACCGTGCCGGTGGCGACCTACGGCGTCGGGGTGGGCGTGGGCGTGGGGGTCGACTCGGTGTTCTCGACGAAGTCGCTGCCGGCCACCTGCACGACGAAGGCCTGGAACGAGGCGAGGTCGGTGACCGCCCCCTCGTACTTGACGCCGTTGACGATGACCGTCGGCGTGCCCTGCACCTTGTCGACGTTCGAGTTCGGGATCGGGCCGTTCAGGGCGCGCGCGGTGGAGGCCGCGACCCAGGTCTTGAACTGCTGGTCACGGATGCACGCGGCGATGTCATCCGCGTTGTCCACGCCCGCCTCGACGGTGAGGGCGATGAGCTCGTCGTCGCTGAGGCCAGCGGTGTTCTCGGCGGGCTGGTTGGCGAAGAGCAGGTTGTGGAAGGCGTAGTAGTCGTTGGGCGAGGAGTCGGCCACGCACGCGGCGGCATTCACCGCGCGGGTCGAGTACTTGGTGCCCTGCGAGAGCCGGTCGAGGATCGCGATCGGGTGGATCTCCACCGTCGTGTTGCCGTTCTCCAGGAGGCTCGTGATGTATTCCCCGTTGGTCTCCTCGAACTGGCCGCAGATCGGGCACAGGTAGTCGACGTACATCTGGATGTCGAGCACGCCCGCCGCCTCGTCCCGCTCGTTCGGGATCGGGTCCTCGCCCGCCTCGAGCGCCGGCGTCGGCGTCGCGACCGCGCCCTCGGTGAACTGGATGCCGTCGCTGGCCATGTTCGCCGGGCCGGGGCCGGGCGGGCGGATCGAGTTGACGATCACGAGGGCGATGACGGCGACGATCGCGAGGGAGGCCAGGATGATGCCGCCCTGCAGCAGCACCTTGGTGCGGCGATCCTTCTTCTTCTGCTCCTCGCGGAGGATGCGGGCCTTCTCACGTGCCGACTCGCGGCGCTCGTTCTTGGTCAGGCGGTTGTCGGAGCTCAATCGAACCTCGTCTGCTGTGGGGAAAAGAAGCTTCGGCGTCAGGGGCGCCGTGGGAATTCTACGAGGAAATGACTGGGAATCGGCCATGTTCGGGCCGAGCACGCCGCCGCCACCCGTCACGGGCTCCCAGCCGCCGGTGCCATACTGTTCGACGGTGCCTCTCTGGGGCGCCTATTTCCTCACCATGGATCGTCCGGCACGTACCTGCCGGTGAAGGAGCAGAATTCGTCATGGCATCAGTCACGTTCGACAAGGCGACCCGCCTCTACCCGGGCTCCACCCGCCCGGCCGTGGACCAGATCGATCTCGAGGTCGCCGACGGCGAATTCCTCGTGCTGGTCGGCCCCTCCGGTTGCGGCAAGTCCACCACCCTGCGCATGCTCGCCGGCCTCGAAGAGGTCAACGACGGCCGCATTCTGATCGGCGACCGGGACGTCACCGACGTGCCGCCGAAGGACCGCGACATCGCGATGGTGTTCCAGAACTACGCCCTCTACCCGCACATGACGGTCGCGGAGAACATGGGCTTCGCGCTCAAGATCGCTGGCGTCCACAAAGAGGAGCGCGCGGCCCGCGTGCTCGAGGCGGCCAAGCTGCTCGACCTCGAGCCCTACCTGGCCCGCAAGCCGAAGGCCCTCTCCGGCGGCCAGCGCCAGCGCGTGGCCATGGGCCGTGCGATCGTGCGCCAGCCCCAGGTGTTCCTCATGGACGAGCCGCTGTCGAACCTCGACGCGAAGCTGCGCGTGCAGACCCGCACCCAGATCGCCTCCCTGCAGCGTCGGCTCGGCGTCACCACCGTCTACGTCACGCACGACCAGATCGAGGCGCTGACCATGGGCGACCGCATCGCGGTGCTCAAGGACGGCGTGCTGCAGCAGGTGGGCACCCCGCGCGACCTCTACGAGGCCCCGCAGAACGTGTTCGTGGCCGGCTTCATCGGCAGCCCCGCCATGAACCTGTTCGATGCGGACGTCGTGGACGGCGGCCTCAAGTTCGGCTCGGCCACCGCGAAGGTCGACCGCGAGACCCTCGGCGGCACGAAGGCCAAGAAGGTCACGATCGGCGTGCGCCCGGAGGACATGCAGGTCTCGAGTTCCGGCGCGGGCCTGCCCGTGACGGTCGAGGTCGTCGAGGAGCTCGGCGCGGACGGCTACCTCTACGGGCACACCGAGGTCGACGGCAACCGCGTCGACATCGTCGTGCGCGTCGACGGACGCTCGCACCCGAACGCCGGCGACAAGGTGGTCATCACCCCCGAGCCCGACCACATCCACGTCTTCGACACCGAGTCCGGCCTGCGCCTGACCAGGAAGGCGATCGGCTAGCAGTCCGCCGGGCTCGATCACCAGGAGCAAGCATGAGCGGGTCACTGAACATCACCGCGGCGACCGTGGACCCCGCGCTGCTCGACCTGCCGTGGAACGAGCCCCTCGAGATGTGGCCCGAGGACTCGATCGCGGCGCTGCCCAAAGGCATCTCGCGCCACGTCGTGCGATTCGTCAATCTCAGCGGGTATGTCGTGGCGATCAAGGAGACCTCGGCGGAGCTCGCCAGACGCGAGTACGAGATGCTGCGCACCCTGCGGCGACTCGACCTGCCGTGCGTCGATCCCGTCGCGGTGATCACCAACCGCACGACGGCGCAGGGCGAGCCGCTCGAGTCCGTGCTCATCACGCAGCACCTGCGGTTCTCGCTGCCCTACCGTGCGGTGTACTCACGGAGCCTGCGGCCGGAGACCGCCGCGCGCCTCGTCGACGCCCTCGCGGTGCTGCTCGTGCGGCTGCACATCGCGGGATTCTTCTGGGGTGACGTCTCGCTCTCCAACACGCTGTTCCGCCGCGATGCCGGCGCCTTCGCCGCCTACCTCGTGGATGCCGAGACCGGCAAGCTCTACGACGGCCTCTCGAACGGACAGCGCGAGAACGACCTCGAGATCGCGCGCATCAACATCGCCGGGGAGCTGCTCGACCTGCAGGCGGGCGGGCGGCTCGACGAGGACATCGACCCAATGGAGATCTCCAACGGCATCGTCGCGAAGTACCGCACGCTCTGGAAGGAGCTCACCGCCTCCGAGGAGTTCGACCAGTCCGAGCGCTGGCGCATCAACCGGCGCGTCGAGCGGCTCAACGACCTCGGCTTCGACATCGAGGAACTCGCGATCAAGACGGATGAGACGGGCACCCAGGTGCGCATCCAGCCGAAGGTCGTGGATGCCGGCCACCACTCCCGCCGCCTACTGCGCCTGACCGGGATCGACGCGCAGGAGAACCAGGCGCGCCGCCTGCTGAACGACCTCGACTCCTACCGCGCGGCGTTCGAGAAGCAGGACCTCGACGAGGAGGTCGTCGCCCACGAATGGACCGTGCGGGTGTTCGAGCCGGTGATCCGCGCGATCCCCAAGGATCTCAAGGGCAAGCTGGAACCCGCTGAGATGTTCCACCAGCTGCTCGACCACCGCTGGTACCTCTCGCAGAACGAGGGCAGGGACATCCCCCTCGCCGAGGCGGTCGCCAGCTACATCGACACCGTGCTGCGGCACCGCCGGGACGAGGCGACGATCATCGACCCGCCCACCGGCGTGTTCACGGCGCCCGTGCCGGTGGTGCGCGGCGCGAAGCCCGACGAGGAGGACTGGCGGGCTAAGGTCTGAGCAGTCCCCCTGTCATCGAAGGAACTGCCATGGTCCGTCACAGCGCGCCTTCATCCGCCCCCGGCATCGGTCCGCTCGCCCGGCTCGGCGCGGGTGCCGCGCGCCATCCCGTCGTCACCGTGCTGGCCTGGGCCGGCGCCCTCGCGCTCGCGGTGGCGACCGCGGTGTTCGGGGTGACCGGCGAGAACCTCTTCGACCGGCTGGTCAGCGGCGCGCCGACGGTCGACAGCGGCGAGAGCACACGCGCCGACGAACTCCTGGCCGGCGACGACGGCGAGCGCGAGAGCCTCACGATCGCCGTCGTCGGGATCCCGGTCGACGAACCCGCGGCGCTGGACGCCGTCGCGGCGCTCGGGGCCGACCTCGACGGCATCCCGGGGACGAGCCTCGTCACGCCGGTCGGCATCCCGCCGCTCGCGGACGGCTCGATCGACCCGAGGCTCGCACCGCTGCTCGCCAAGCAGGGTGACGGCTTCCTCGTCACGGTCACGCTGGCCGGATCGGGGGATGCCGCACCCGACGACACCGACGTCGATGAGGCTCTCGCCGCCCTCGAGCGCGCCGCCGACGGACTGCGTGCCGGGTTTCCGGACGCCACCGTCGAGCTCGGCGGCGGATCGCTGCTCGTCGACTCGATCGTCGCCGTCTCGGAGAACGACCTCCGCCGCGGTGAGACCGTCGCGCTGCCGATCGCCCTGGTCATCATGCTCGTGGTCTTCGGCGGCCTGCTCGCGGCGGGCATCCCGCTCGCCGGGGCGGGTGCGGCGATCGGCGGGGGCCTGGGACTGCTGTTCGGGTTCACGCACGTCACCGACATCGATACGACCGTCATCAACGTCATCACCGCGGTGGGACTCGGTCTCTCGATCGACTACGGGCTGCTCATGGTCAGCCGCTACCGCGAGGAGCTGCGCGCCCTTCCGCGACAACCGGGGAGCACCCGGGTCGGGCGCCCCGCGCGCATCACGGCGATCGCCCGCACGGCCGATAGCGCCGGACGCACCGTCGTGTTCTCTGGCACCACCTTCCTCGTCGCGTCCCTCGGCCTGCTGGTCTTCGAGCCGAGCATGGTGCGCGCGATCGGGTTGGGCGCGGTCGCGGTGACCCTCATCGCGATCGCCTCGGCCGTGACCCTCGTGCCCGCCCTGCTCTCGCTCGCCGGCGACCGGCTGATCCGCCCGGGCATCCTCACGCGCATGCCCTGGCTCGGTCGCGGCATCGCCCGGTTCGGTGATGTCGCCCCGGAGGAGGGCTTCTTCTCCCGGCTCACGAGGCGCGTGCAGCGCCACCCCGCCCTCATCTCGATCGCCTGCGCGCTCGTCCTCATCGTGCTCGGCAGCCCCCTGCTCACCCTCAAGATCGCGAACACGAGCGTCGATGCGATCCCCGCCTCGGCGACGCAGTCCGCGTTCCTCGAGGCGCTCCGCGAGCACTTCCCCGATGCCTCGACCCCGCGAGCCGCACTCGTGACCGGGACGCGGGACGACGGCGAGCGATGGGCGGCCGGGATCTCCGGGCTCGAGGGCGTGGGGTCGGTCGGCCCCACCGTCGAACGCGGCGATGCATGGCAGACGGTCGTGCGCGTGGATCCCTCGGACGGTGTTGCGACGGTCGCCACGATCCGGTCCGAACGCGACGGGATCGAGTGGGAGGGCATCCCGGGCCTCGTCACGGGCATCGACGCGCAGACCCTCGACCTCACCGAGTCACTGCTCGCCTCGGCGCCGTGGGCGGCGCTCGTGATCGGGCTCGGCACGGTCATCCTGCTCTTCCTCATGACCGGCTCGCTCGTGATCCCGCTCAAGGCCCTCGTGATGAGCGCGCTCTCGCTCGGCGCCTCCATCGGCGTGCTCGTGTGGGGCTTCGAGCAGGGCAACTTCGCTGGGCTCATGGGCTTCGACGCCGCCCATGTGCACGGCGTGGACGTGCTCGTGCTGGTGCTGACGTTCGCCTTCGGCTTCGGTCTCGCCATGGACTACGAGATGTTCATCCTCTCCCGCGTGAAGGAGCTCAAGGATGCCGGCGCGAGCGACGAGGAGGCGATCGCGCTCGGCCTGCAGCGCTCCGGCCGCATCATCTCCTCGGCCGCGCTCATCATCGTCGTGGTCTTCGCGGGTTTCGCCACCGGCGACCTCATGGTCATCAAGCAGCTCGGCACCGCCCTCGCCGTCGCGGTGCTGCTCGACGCGACCCTGGTGCGCTGCCTGCTCGTGCCCGCCCTCATGACCTGGCAGCGCCGCATCATGTGGTGGGCGCCGCGCTGGATGAAGCGGCTGCACGCCCGCGTCGGCCTACGGGAGTGAGACCGTCAGAATAGACGTATGGCCATCGCTATCCTGAATCCTGCAACCGGCGCCGTCGAGCGGGAGTACGCCGCCCACACCCCCGCGGAGGTGGAGGCTGGCATCGCCGCGGCCGACGCCGCCGTTCGCGCCCTCGCCGCGACGACCTTCGCCCAGCGCGCCGAGTGGATGCGCGCCGCCGCCGACATTCTCGAATCGGAGGTCGAGCAGGTCGCCGAGACGATGACCCGCGAGATGGGCAAGCCGATCGGCGCCGCACGCGCCGAGGCCCTCAAGTGCGTCAGGGGCATGCGCTTCTACGCGGAGCGCGCCGAGGGCTTCCTGGCCGACCAGCCGCTCGCCGATCCCGGCGCGGTGAACGCCTCGGGCGCCTGGTCCCGGTACGAGCCGCTCGGCGTCGTGCTCGCCGTCATGCCCTGGAACTTCCCGTTCTGGCAGGTGATCCGCTTCGCCGCCCCCGCCCTGATGGCCGGCAACACCGGGCTGCTCAAGCACGCCTCGAACGTGCCGGCCTCGGCGTTGTACCTCGGCGAGCTGTTCACGCGCGGCGGCTTTCCCGCGGGGGCGTTCGGCACGCTGCTGATCGGCTCGGGAGAGGTGAAGGCCGTGATCGAGGATCCGCGGGTGAAGGCGGTCACGCTCACCGGTTCGGAACCCGCTGGGCGCTCGGTGGCATCCATCGCGGCCGCGCAGGTCAAGAAGTCGGTGCTCGAGCTCGGCGGCTCGGATCCGTTCATCGTCATGCCGAGCGCCGACCTGGATGCCGCGATCGCCACCGCGGTGACCGCACGCGTGCAGAACAACGGCCAGTCCTGCATCGCCGCCAAGCGCTTCCTCGTGCACGCTGACGTCTACGACCGTTTCACCGAGGGCTTCGTTTCGGCCATGTCGGCGCTGCGGATGGGCGACCCGCTCGACGAGGCGACGCAGGTAGGACCGGTCGCCACCGAGTCGGGCCGTGACGAACTCGTCGAACTCGTCGGCGACGCGGTCGCCAAGGGTGCCGACGTGCTCGTGGGCGGCACCGCGCCGGTTGGCCCAGGCTGGTTCTACCCGCCGACCGTCGTGGCGGGCGTCACGCCCGAGATGCGGCTCTATCGGGAGGAGACCTTCGGCCCCGTCGCGGGCCTCTACCGGGTCGCCGGCATCGATGAGGCGATCGAGGTCGCCAACGCGACGACGTTCGGCTTGAGTTCCGCCGCCTGGACGGCGGACAAGGCGGAACAGGACCGCTTCGTGCGCGAGCTGCAGGCCGGCGCCGTCTTCATCAACGGCATGACGATCTCGTACCCGGAATTGCCCTTCGGCGGCATCAAGAACTCGGGCTTCGGTCGCGAGTTGGCCGCGGAGGGCATCCGCGAGTTCTGCAACCTGAAGACGGTGTGGGTGGGCTGACGCCCCCCGCTGCGGGCCGCGCGGGGATGCCCCTGGAACGTTCGCGTTCTGAAGGAGTTCCTTCACAACGCGAGTTCCTCAGCCCCGCAACGTCGCGATCTGGTACAGCGCGACCGAGGCCGCGATGCCCGCGTTGAGCGACTCCGTGCCCGAGCTGATGGGGATCGACACGACCGCGTCGCAGTTCTCCGTGACGAGCCGCGAGAGGCCCTTGCCCTCGCTGCCGACGACGATGAGCACCGGTTCCTTTGCGAGCTGCAGCTCGGGCAGCGACACGTCCCCGCCGCCGTCGAGGCCGAGCACGAACACGCCGCGCTGCTGGTAGCTCTTGATCATCGCGGTGAGATTCGAGGCCATGGCGACAGGGGTGCGCGCCGCGGCGCCCGCCGAGGTCTTCCAGGCGGACGCCGTGAGCCCGACCGAGCGCCGCTGCGGCACGATCACCCCGTGCCCGCCGAACGCGGCGACGGAGCGGATGATCGCCCCGAGGTTGCGCGGGTCCGTGACGCCGTCGAGGGCGACGAGCAGCGGCACCTGGCCCCGGCTCAACACGCGATCGAGCAGTTCGTCGGGGTGAGCGTACTCGTACGGCGGAACCTTGAGCACGACGCCCTGGTGCACCGAGTCGAAGCCCGCGAGGCGGTCGAGTTCGGGGCGCATGATCTCCAGCATCGGAATGCCGTGCTTGGTCGCGAGCGACAGGATCTCCTTCACCCGGTCGTCATACTCGATCCGCGAGGCGATGTAGAGCGTCGAGGCCGGGATCCTGGCGCGCAGCGCCTCGAGCACCGAGTTGCGCCCGGTGACCATCTCGGCGTCGTCGCCCTTCGCCGGGCGCGCGCGCTGCGTGCGCTGCGGCGCGTCGGCGGCCGCCTTCTTCCGCCCCCCGGCGGTCGCCTCGTAGCGCTCCTGCGCCGCCTTGCGCTTGCCGGCGGGATGATACGGGCGGTCCTCCGCCTTCGGCGTGGGCTTGCGGCCCTCGAGCGCCTGCCTGCCCTGTCCGCCGGAGCCGACCTGAGGCCCCTTGCGCGTCTTGCGCACGGCGCCGGGGCGCGGCTTGTTGCCGGGTGACTTCACTGCAGACTCCAATGCGATCCGCCGGCGCCGTCCTCGATCGCGATGCCCGCTGCCGCAAGTTCATCACGGATCCGGTCGGCCGCGGCGAAATCCTTGTTCGCGCGGGCCGCATCCCGGTCCGCGATGAGGGATCCGACGAGGGAGGCGAGCGCCAGCTCGGTCGGTTCGGATGCCGCCCCGCCCCACTGCGGCGCGAGCGGGTCGATCCCCAGCACCTCGCTCATCGCGAGCACCGCGCCGCGGGCGGAGGCCACGGCGGCGGCATCCCCCGCGTCGAACGCCGCGTTTCCGGCTCGCACGGTCTCGTGCAGCACACCGAGGGCGGCGGGCACCGAGAGGTCGTCGTCCATGGCGGCGGCGAAGGCATCCGGGATCTGCTCGGCGGCCGTGTGCCGTCCGGCGGTGCGCTTGAGGAAGGCGGCGATGCGGTCGAGCGCCGCCTCGGCCTCGGCGAGCGAGTTGTCGGTGAAGTCGATCGTGGACCGGTAGTGCGCGGAGCCCAGGAAGTAGCGCACGACGATCGGCTGGGCGCGGCCGAGCAGGTCCGCGGCGTAGACCGAGTTGCCGAGGGACTTGGACATCTTCTGGCCGTTGACGTTGACGAGGCCGTTGTGCACCCAGTAGCTCGCGAACCGGTCGCCGGCGGCGGTGGACTGCGCGAGTTCGTTCTCGTGGTGCGGAAAGCGCAGGTCGAGTCCGCCGCCGTGGATGTCGAAGGCCGGCCCCAGGTAGCGCGAGCTCATCGCGGAGCACTCGACGTGCCATCCGGGCCGCCCCTGACCCCACGGCGAATCCCAGCGGGCAGTAACCGGCTCAGCCGGTTTCGCGCCCTTCCAGAGCGCGAAATCCCGGGGATCCCGCTTGCCGCGCGGGTCCGCATCGGTCGCGGCCTCCATGTTCTGAAGCTTCTGGCGCGTCAGCTCGCCGTAGGCGGGCCAGGACGCCGTGTCGAAGTAGACGTCGCCGGCGGCGGCGTAGGCGTGACCGGCGTCGATGAGCCGCTGGATGATCTCGAGCCTCTGGGGGATGCTCGCGGTCGCGCGCGGCTCGTAGGTGGGGGGCTGGATGCCGAGGGCGTTGTAGGCGGCGGTGAACTCGAGTTCGATGCGGTACGCGAGCGCCCACCAAGGCTCTTCCTGGGTGGCGTTGTCGAGCACCTTGTCGTCGATGTCGGTGACGTTGCGCACCAGGGTCACGTCGTAGCCGCGGTAGTTGAGCCAGCGGCGCCACAGGTCGTAGACGAGGGCCGAGCGCACGTGACCGAGGTGCGGGCTCGACTGCACCGTGGGCCCGCAGACGTAGATGCCGACCTTGTCCGCCTCCAGCGGTATGAAGTCGACGAGCGCCTGCGTCTTGGAGTCGTAGAGGCGAACGGTCACCCGGAAAGCCTACCGAGCGCGGCTCAGCAGTGCGGTCGCGATGACGGCGACGCCCTCGGCCCGCCCGGTGAAGCCGAGCCCGTCGGAGGTCGTCGCCGCGACGCTCACGGGGGCGCCGACGAGTCTCGTGAGGTGCGCCTCCAGTTCGCTGCGCCGGTCGCCGAGCCGGGGATGCTTCGCCACGAGCTGCACGGAGACGTTGCCGACCTCGTACCCCGCGCCCCGCACGAGCTCGAGGGTGCCTGCGATGAAGACGTCGCCGTGGGCGCCCGCGAACCGCGGATCCTCGGTGCCGAACCGCGCGCCGATGTCGCCGAGGCCGACGGCGGAGAGCAGGGCGTCGCAGACGGCGTGGCTCATCGCATCGCCGTCGGAGTGCCCGGAGAGCCCGACCTCGTCGGGCCAGTACAGGCCGCCGAGCCACAACGGCTCGGCCGCGTCGTAGGCGTGCACGTCGATGCCGATGCCGGTGCGCAGGTCCATCGCGGCTCCCCCCAGGTGTCGTTCGGCCCGCGCGAGGTCTTCGGGCGTCGTGATCTTGAAGGCGAGCGCCTCCCCCGGCACGGTCGTGACGGTGTGACCGGCGGCGGCGAACAGCGCGGCGTCGTCGGTGAACTCCTCGTCGGCGGCCGCGTAGGCGGCGACCAGCTCGGCCCGCGGAAAGCCCTGCGGGGTCTGCACGTGCACGAGGGCGCTGCGGTCGACGGTCTCGACGATCGCGCCGTCCGCCATGCGCTTGATGGTGTCGCTCACGGGCAGGCTCGGGATGACGCCGCCGCCCGTCTCGCGCACCGCCGAGGCCACGCGTTCGAACTGCTCCGCGGTGGTCAGCGCCCGCGCCGCATCGTGCACGAGCACGAGCCGGACGCCGGGCTCGAGCACCGCGAGCCCCGCCGCGACGGAGTCCTGCCGGGTGATGCCGCCCGGGACGACGGTCGCGGGCGCGGCGGCGATGGCGCGGGCGGCCTCGAGGCGGGATGCGGGGGCGACGACGATGAGCTGGGCCGAGGCATCCCAGTCCCGCACGGTGCGCAGGGCACGACCGAGGATGCTCGTGCCGCGCAGTTCGACGAAGGCCTTGGGGGCACCGGCACCGAGCCGCGCGCCGTCGCCGGCGGCGACGACGATCACGGCGACAGTCGGTTCACGGCTCATCTGAAGAGCGTATCGGTGCCCTCGATCCCGGGACGGGCAAGAGTTCTCGCAGACTCCCGTTGTGAAGGAGTTCCTTCACAACGGGAACGTCCGGAGAGCCTCGCCGGGTGCGCCGCAGGGGCGGCGGCGCGCGAGTGAAATCAGGAGGCGAGCACCTCGTCGAGCACGGTTGAAGCCTTCTCCTCGTCGGTCTTCTCGGCGAGCGCGAGCTCCGAGATCAGGATCTGGCGGGCCTTGGCGAGCATGCGCTTCTCGCCCGCGGAGAGTCCGCGATCCTGGTCGCGGCGCCACAGGTCGCGCACGACCTCGGAGACCTTGATGACGTCGCCCGAGGCGAGCTTCTCGAGGTTGGCCTTGTAGCGGCGGCTCCAGTTGGTGGGCTCCTCGGTGAACGGGGCGCGCAGCACCTCGAAGACCTTGTCGAGGCCCTCCTTGCCGATCACGTCGCGCACGCCCACGAGGTCGACGTTCTCGGCCGGAACCTCGATCGTCAGGTCGCCCTGGGTGACGTTGAGCTTGAGGTAGAGCTTCTCCTCGCCCCGCACCGTCCGCTTCTTGACCTCGGTGATCGTCGCGGCACCGTGGTGGGGGTAGACAACCGTCTCGCCAACCTCAAAAAGCATGGGGGTCCTTTCGAAAGACGACCGAGTTTACCACAGCGAGCTCAAGGTTAGGGTGCCCTAACTCCTTGCGCACGAGCCGGGTTGGGTAGGATGACGCTCGTGACAGCACGCACTCGCGCGGCCCGGGCCGCCGCAGCCCTCATCCTCGCCGGGGCGACGCTCGTCGGCACCGCCGGATGCACCTTCCTCACCCCGACCGGGACGCTCACGCAGTACGTGCCGGGCGAGGGGATGAACCTCACCGTCGGCAGCGTCGCGATCCGCAATGCGCTCGCCCTGCCGAACGAGGACGGCAGCGTCGTCTCCCTCGTGGTGACGATCACCGACACGTCCTCGAGCGGCACGAAGCTGAATCTGCAGTACGACAACGGCGGCGAGAAGGTCGACGAGTCCGTCATCGTCGGCGGGGGCGGGACGATCTCCTTCGGCGGCACGCCCGAGGCCAGGCAGCTGCTGCTCGAGACCGACGGCATCCAGGCCGGCAGCCTGCTGCCGATCTACGTGCAGCAGGGCGACGAGCCGGGCAGCATGCTGCTCGTGCCGGTGCTCGACCCGAACCAGCCCGACTACGAGGGTCTCGCGCCGCGCGAGTAGGGCCCGACCGCCGCTGATCGAGCGAGTCGAGCTCAGGCTTCGAAGCGGTACCCGAGCCCTCGCACGGTCACGAGCATGACCGGCTCCGAGGGCACCTTCTCGATCTTCGAGCGGATGCGCTTGATGTGCACGTCGAGGGTCTTCGTGTCGCCGAAGTAGTCGGCGCCCCACACCCGGTCGATGAGCTGCCCGCGCGTGAGCACGCGGCCCGAGTTGCGCAACAGCAGCTCGAGCAGCTCGAACTCCTTGAGCGGCATCGCGGTCTCCACGCCGTCGACGGCGACGGTGTGACGTTCGACGTCCATCCGCACCGTGCCGGCTTCGAGGATCGCGTCGCCCGCGTCATCCGTCTCCACGCGGCGGCGCAGCACCGCGCGGATGCGGGCCAGCAGCTCACGGGTCGAATACGGCTTCGTGACGTAGTCGTCGGCGCCGAGCTCGAGGCCGACCACGATGTCCACCTCGGAGTCCTTGGCGGTGAGCATGATGATCGGCACGCTGGAGCGGTTGCGCAGCTCGCGGCACACCTCGGTGCCGGGCAGGCCGGGCAGCATGAGGTCGAGCAGCACGAGATCCGCCCCGCTGCGATCGAACTCGGCGAGCGCGGCCGGGCCGTCCGCGGCGATCGCGGTCTCGTATCCCTCGCGCTCGAGCAGGAACGCGAGCGGCTCGCTCAGGGAGGACTCGTCCTCCACGATCAGGATTCTCGTCATGCCCTTGCCTTCTCCTCTGCTGCTGCGGACACCGCGGTCGATGGCAACCGCACCGTGAACGTCGAACCCCGACCCGGCTGCGACCACACACGGATGTCGCCGCCGTGGTTCTGCACCACGTGCTTGACGATCGACAGCCCCAGCCCGGAACCACCCGTGTTGCGACTGCGCGCCGGGTCGCTGCGGTAGAAACGCTCGAAGACGCGATCGAGTTCGTCCTCCGGGATGCCGACGCCCTGGTCGGTCACCGCGATCTCGACGACTCCGTCGCGCTGCGAGACCCCGATGCCCACACGCGAGCCCTTCGGGGAGTACTGGATCGCGTTCGCGATGAGATTGTGCAGCGCCACCACGAGCAGGGTCTCATCGCCGTAGACCTGGCTGTCGCGGTCCCCGCCGGTGACGAGGGTCACCTTGTGGTCGTCGGCGATCACGTGATTCTGGTCGACGGCGGCGGCGACCACGTGGTCGATGTCGACCAGGTCGGCCTTGGTGAGGGCATCCGTCGCCTGCAGCCTCGAGAGTTCAATGATCTCCTGCACGATGCGCGCGAGCCGCTCGGACTCCTTGGTGAGCCGCTTGGCGAAGCGCTTGACCTGGTCGGGTTCCTTGGATGCGCTCACCAGTGCCTCGGCGAGCAGCGAGACCGCGCCGATCGGGGTCTTGAGCTCGTGGGAGATGTTGGCGACGAAGTCGCGCCGCACCTCCTCCAGCCGGTAAGACTCGGTGCGGTCCTCCGCGAGCAGCAGCACGTAGCGCGGGCCGAGCCGGGCGACCCGCACCGACAGGTGGATGTTCGCATCCCCGAACGGCCCGCGGCTGAGGGTGAGCTCCTGCGTGACCGGCTCCCCGCCGCGGCGCACCTGGTCGACGAGCATCGCGAGTTCGGGATGCACGAGCGCCCCGTTCCACACCAGGCCGAAGGCCATCGCACCCGGGGAGGCCTTGATGACGGTGTTCGAGGGGTCGAGCACGATGCCTGCGGACTCAAGGGCGTCGAGCACCTGGTCCACACCGTCCGGCACCGCGGAGGAGACCACCTGCACCGCGCGATGGCCACGCCGCGCCGCGGCGAGCACCACCGCGAAGACGCCGACGCCCAACAGCACGCCGAACGCCAGAGCGGCTGGTACCAGCCACTGGAGGTCCATGGGGTCTAGATTAGTGAGTCATCGGTGAAGTGCTCGTTCGGCGTTCAGCCGTCGGCCGCGCGCATCGCGGGATGTTCAGGTCGGCAACACCCGCCGTTAACCTGGCGAAGGCAGAGTCGGCTCACAGCCATGCGGGTTTGTCGTGCCCGTGTTTTGAAGGGACGAGAACAGCGTGCGCGAAGTCTTCCAGCAGGAACTGCGTGAGGTGCGGGATCGCCTCGTCGAGATCGCAGGCCTCGTGGCCGAGTCCATCGAGAACGCGACGCGCGCCTTCAACGAGTCGGACGTCTCGCTCGCCGAGAGCGTGATCGCGGACGACGAGCAGATCGACACGGCTGCCGCGGCGCTCGATGAGCTGGCGATCAACATCCTCGCCCGCCAACAGCCCGTCGCCCGCGACCTGCGCATCGTCGTGAGCGCCCTGCGCATCTCCGCCTCGCTCGAGCGCATGGGAGACATGGCCGAGCACATCGCGCAGCTCGCGCGCTACCGTTTTCCCGACAAGGTCGTGCCCAAGAGCCTGCGCGGCACCTTCGCCGAGATGGGCCAGCTGGATGTCGCGATCGCGAAGAAGCTCGTCGAGCTGCTGCGCTCGGAGGACGTCAAGCTCGCCGAGGAGATCCGAAACGAGGACGACAAGGTCGATGCGCTGCACCTGAGCGTGTTCGACAAGGTGCTCGGCGAGACCTGGAAGGGCGCCGCCGTCGACACGGTGGATGCCACGCTCGCCAGCCGCTATCACGAGCGTTTCGCAGACCACGCGGTCTCGATCGCCAAGAAGGTGCAGTACCTCGCGACGGGCGACTGGATCCCCACCGACACCTGAGCGTCATCCCTCTTGGCCCCCGGCGCCGACAGGCGCGGCCCCTCCCACTGGGGCCAGCGCCCCGGTGACCGCCTGCCTAGGCTGGAAGCGGTCACACGGAGGGGGAAGTCGTGAGCGACCTGATTGTGGCTGCACCTGCAGCCGGGTGGTATCCGGACCCGATCGCGGACGGACAGTTGCGCTGGTGGAACGGCGAAGGCTGGACCGAGCGCACCATGGCGCCGCAGCCGGAGCCGACTCCGTCGGTGGTGCCGGCGGTCGAGGCGTCCGAGCCCGGCGAGGTCGGCATCCCGTCGCGCCGACAGGTGCACGCACGGCTCGGCGACGGGGATGCCGACGATGCGGCGCTCGCGCCCGAACCGTCGGCCGGGCTCCAGTCCGCGCCGGTGCCCTACACCGAGGTGGACTACGCCGCAGCCAGGCAGGCCTACGCGCCTGAGCGCACAGCGGCCCCCGGCTTCGCGTTCTCCCCCGAGCCCGAGGCGCCGGCCTTCGACTGGCAACAGACGCCGCTGCCCTCGCGCGACAGCTCTCTGGGCTACACGGCCGTCGCCGAGCACCAGCACTGGCGCCCCACCAAGACGTCGACGGCGGGCGCATGGGGGCTCGCCTTCCTGCCGTGGACGGCCACCGCACTCGCCGTGGCCGGCGGCCTCGCGACCGGGTACGCCCCCGTCGCCCCGTACGCTCCTGCGGTGATCGGGCTCATCATCCTGCTGCTCTCGATCGCCCTCGCCCAGCGCGACCGCAAGCGGCTGCGCGAACTCGGCCACGACCGCCCCGCGAGTGAGTGGTGGGTGCTGCTCGCCGTGCCGCTCGCCTACCTCATCGCGCGCACCGTGAGCGTGCACCGCAACTCCGGCAAGGGCATCGCGCCGCTCATGATGTTCCTCGCGAACTGCGTGTTCGTGGTGGCGGCGGCCCTTGGGGTCGCGATCTTCCTGCCGGTGCTGTTGGGGTCGACGGACTGAGGGAGCACGGCCGCGCGGGAGCGATGCGCGGCCGTCACCTGCCGCGACGTCGCGACCGTCGGCATTCGTCCGTCATATCCTTGCGCCATAGGCAGCCTCGACGAACGGACGCGACCATGACGGAGGCATTCATCGCCCCACCCGCACGCATCCCCTGGTACCTGCGCATCGGCCTGTGGATCGTGCGCCGCCGCACCGGAGTCGACCTGCTGCCGCCGAGGCTGCTGGCCTGGTACCCGAAGGCGGCGATCAGCTCGGGTGTCGTCGAGGCCCTCATCGCCCACCACGACGGCCGGGTCACCGAGCGCATGCTCAAGATGGTGCGCATGGCCGTCTCGTTCGCGGTGAGCTGCCCGTTCTGCGTGGGCCTCAACTCCGAGGGCTGGGAGAGGCTGATGACCGAGGATGAGCTGCTCGCCGTGCAGGGACTGCGCCCCCTCGACGGCGTGGCCACCCTCACCCCCCGCGAACGCCTCGCGATCGAGCACGCCCGGCTCGTCTCAGCGACACCGCTCGCGCTCACGCCCGAGTTCGGGGCGCGGCTGGCCGCCGAGTTCACCGAGCGTGAGGTCGTGGTGCTTGCGACCACGGCGGCGCAGGTGAACTACTGGGCGCGGGTGGTGCAGGGG
>JBAQPI010000185.1:0-1739 GCA_049305635.1 Rhodoglobus sp.
GGATGGGCGTGGTCCCGGTTGCGTCAGTTGCAGAGAACTGGTCGCAGGGAACAGTCCAAGAACGACAGCTCTTGTCGGCTGTGGCTAAGCGTAGTGTGCGTACCCGCACGTGGGGTTTGCAGTGCCCTCAAAGTGCTAACTCAGGTGCTAACGAACGTGTAGGTGGCTGTATCTCGATGCAGTGATCCACAGGCCGATTCGCCGACTGCCCTGTATTTTCGGGCGTGAATGCCTGTTCGTGATCCTGCGTGCGAGGGGGCCGAAGTCAGTTCAAGTCCCCCCTCGCCCGTGCTCGGTAGTGGCGTCAGAGATTCCATGTGGTATTAACAATCTGCGCCTCTCCGGCGACCAGGTGCAGTGGGCCGACCTCATCGTCGTGATGGAGAAGTCGCACCGGGAGAAGCTGAAACGCGCGTTCCCGCGGCAGCTGGCGGGCAAACGCGTCGCGTGTCTCGACATCCCGGACGACTACGCGTTCATGCAGCCTGAACTCGTCGCCCTGCTGGAGGAACGGATGGCGAAGTACCTCTAGCTGGGCGCCGCGCCGCTCGCCGACGTGGCACGCTGTCACTGTGATCCTCACGCTCGCCCTCGCCCTGACCTCCGCGCTCGCCTACGGCGTCTCCGACTTCTTCGGCGCGGTGGGCGCGCGCCGCCTGCGCGTGCTGCCGGGCACGACGATCACCTACGTGATCGCCTTCCTGACCCTTCTCGTGGCGTTGCCGATCGTGGGTGGGGCATGGTCGGGCGAGACGGTGCTGTGGGGCGCGCTCGCGGGTGTCGTTGCCATCCTGGGGTTTCTCACCTTCTACGCCGCGCTCGCCGCCGGGCCCATCAGTCTCGCGGCACCGCTGATCGCCGTGCTCGGCTCCCTCGTGCCGGTCGTCGTGGCCGTCGTGCTCGGCGAGCGGCTGACCCCGATCGCGTGGGTCGCGGTCGTCGTCGCGCTCGCGGGCGCTGGACTCATCTCGGTGACGCGTCCCGGGGCGCAGGCGAGCATCCCGCGCAAGACGATCGTGCTCGGCGTGCTCGCGGGGGTGATGCTGGGGCTCTCGATCGTCTTCCTCGATCGGGCACCTCAGGACTCGGGGGTGACCTCGGCGGTCGTCGAGATCAGCGTCGGGGTGCTGTTGCTCGGCGTGCTGCTGCTCGTCGTCCGCCTTCCCGTGGGGCGCCGCCTGCTGGGCATGCTCGACGAACCGCAGGAGGGTCCGCAGCCCACACTGGCGCGCGCGCGTCTCGCGAGCGCGGTCGGCGGCGTGCTGCTGGGCTGCGCGAACGCCTTCCTGCTCGCGGCGTTGCAGTCGGGCAGCCTCGCGGTGGTCTCGGTGCTCGTCGGCCTGTATCCCGTCGCGACGATCGTGCTCGCGAGATTCGTGCACCATGAACGGCTCACGCGCGTGCAACTTGCGGGGGTCCTGCTCGCGATCGCCGCGTGCGCGCTGCTGGCGGTCGCCTAGGCCGCCGTGGACATCGTCTGGCGACTCCGGGCCGCCGGCTGCGTCTTCGCTGAGGAGGAGGCAGCCCTGCTGCGCTCGGCGACGGATGACCCAGCCGAACTTGAGGCGATGGTGCTGCGGCGCACCCAGGGCACACCCCTGGAGGTCGTCGTCGGCTGGGCCCAGTTCGCCGGCCGTCGCATCCTCATCGATGACGGCGTCTACGTTCCGCGCCCGCGCACCGAGGCGCTCGTGGCTGCGGCGATCGAGCGGGGGCGTGCCGGTGGCGCGGTGCTCGAC
>JBAQPI010000186.1:0-2441 GCA_049305635.1 Rhodoglobus sp.
GTCCAGGCTCGCGAGCGCGCGCGGGGAGCTGCTGCGCCAGCAGAACGCGCTCGAGCAGGCCGAGCAGCGCCGCGACGGCACTCGCGCCGAGTTCGTCGCGCTCGAGGCCCAGGCGGCCACGAGCGAGGCGGGCGACGGCACCCTCGATGCCGCGTACCAGGCCGCCGAAGAGCGGGTCGCGGCGCTCCAGGGCGAGATCGAGGCCCTCCGCGACGAGTTGCACGCCTCGGAGCGCGAACGCGACGCCCTCGCGGCCCGCAGCTCCGCCCTGAGTCTCGCGGTCGACCAGAAGGACGGCTCGAGCGCGCTCGCGGGGGCCGGGCTCGCCGGCATCCGGGGTCTCGTCGCGGAGCACGTCAGGATCGAACCCGGCTTCGAGGCCGCGATCGCCGCCGCCCTCGGCTCGCTCGCCGACGCCGTGCTCGCAGACGACCGGGATGCCGCCATCGACGCCCTCGCGCATTCGGCGCGCAATGACTTCGGCCGCGTCGAGGTCGTGATCGCTGCGGCGCCCAGCACCACCGCGATCAGTGTGCCGGGCGTCGTCGCGGCCGCCGAGGTGGTCACCGCGCCTGACGGGGTGCTGGGCCTGTTGGCTCGCGTGCTCATCGCCGACGACCTCGAGGCCGCCCGCGCCGCGTGGCGGGACGCCCCCGAGGACGCGACCTTCGTCACGCGCGCCGGCGACGTGCTCACGCGTTACGTGCTGCGTGGCGGCTCCGGCGCCAAACGCTCCCGGCTCGAACTCGTCGCCGAGCGCGACGCGGCTTCCGCGAGCCTGGCGACCGTCACGACGCGGATCGAGCGCACCCGCTTCGCGCTCGCCGAGAAGCGGGGTGCGCTCGAGACCGCGAAGGCGGATGCCGCGGCCGCCCTCACCGCCCTGCGCGAGTACGACGCCGCCCTCGCCGCCCAGTCCGAGCAGCTCGGTCGCTTCCGCATCCAGCTCGAGGCCGCCCAGGCGGAGTGGGAGCGGCTCTCCCAGGGCCTCGAGGTCACGGCGGAGAAGGCACGCGAGGCGGAGGCCGGTCTCGAGCGCGCGAAGGCGGAGCACGACGAGGCGGCCGCGCGCCCGCGTCCCATGCTCGACGTGTCCGCCCGGGACGGCCTGCTGCAGGAGGTGGAGGCCGCGCGTGCGATGGAGCTGGAGCTGCGCATCCAGCTCGAGACGATCCGCGAGCGGGTGCGCGCCGAGCGGGCCCGTGCCGAGCAGCTCGCCGCCCAGCTCGCCGCCGAGCGCGAGGCCGCCGAGGAGCGGGCACGGCTGACCGTGATCCGCCAGCGCCAGGTCGCGGCCGCGAACCGGGTGATCGCGGCGCTGCCTGCCGTGCTCGACTCGGTCGACCGCGCGGTGTCGCAGGCGCGCGTCGAGCTCGCGGCGAAGGAGTCGGAGCGCAGCGCCCAGAACGAGGAGTTGGCGACCCTGCGCCGCGAGGAGGGTTCGCTGCGCGAGCGGCTCGCGGCGATCAGCGAGAACGTGCACGGACTCGAGATGCAGATCTACGAGAAGAAGCTGCACCTCTCGACGCTCCTCGAGCGCGCGGGGGAGGAGCTCGGCCTGGTCGAGGACGTGCTCGTCGCCGAGTATGGTCCGGCCGTGCCGGTGCCCGACGACGCCCCCATCCCCCTCGCAACTCATGGTTCGGACTCCGACACGCCGGCATCCGAGCCTCCCGATGGCGTGTCGAACCCCGCGGACCATGAGTTGCGCGAGGGCGAACCAGAGGGGATGGTGCCGGGCAAACCGTACGTGCGCGGTGCGCAGCAGGCCCGGCTCGCGACCGCCGAGCGCAAGCTCGCCCAGCTGGGTCGGGTCAACCCGCTCGCCCTCGAGGAGTTCGAGGCCCTCGAGCAGCGCCACAAGTTCCTCACCGAGCAGCTCACCGACCTCGCGAACACGCGCAAAGACCTGCTGACGATCATCGATGAGCTCGACGAGAAGATGCAGCACATCTTCTCGGAGGCCTTCGAGGACACGAAGACCGCGTTCAACGAGGTGTTCCCCGTGCTGTTCCCGGGCGGCAGCGGCAGCATCCATCTCACCGACCCGGAGAACATGCTCACCACGGGCATCGAGGTCACGGTCAAGCCCGCCGGCAAGAAGATCGAGCGGTTGTCGCTGCTCAGCGGCGGCGAGCGCTCCCTGGCCGCGGTCGCGCTGCTGATCGCGATCTTCAAGGCGCGGCCGAGCCCGTTCTACATCATGGACGAGGTCGAGGCGGCGCTGGACGACGCCAACCTCGGGCGGCTGCTGACGATCTTCGAGGACCTGCGCCAGACATCCCAGCTGATCATCATCACCCACCAGAAACGCACGATGGAGATCGCCGATGCCCTCTACGGCGTGAGCATGCGCGCCGACGGGATCAGCGCCGTCGTGGGGCAGCGCGTCGGGGTGCGTTCGGCGAGCTGAGAGGTGGTCTATCTCGCGACATTTCGTC
>JBAQPI010000187.1:0-5911 GCA_049305635.1 Rhodoglobus sp.
CTCAAGCAGATGTGGAAGAGCCCCAACGGCACGATCCGCAACATCCTCGGCGGCGTGATCTTCCGCGAGCCGATCATCATCTCCAACATCCCGCGCCTCGTGCCGGGCTGGAACAAGCCCATCATCATCGGCCGCCACGCCTTCGGCGACCAGTACAAGGCGACCGACTTCCGCTTCACCGGCAAGGGCACGCTCACCGTGCAGTTCACCCCCGAGGACGGCTCCGAGCCGCTCAAGTTCGAGGTCTACCGGGCGCCCGGCGACGGCGTCGCCCAGGTGCAGTACAACCTGGACGACTCGATCCGCGACTTCGCCCGCGCGAGCCTCAACTACGGCCTCACCCGCAATTACCCCGTGTACCTCTCGACCAAGAACACGATCCTCAAGGCCTACGACGGCCGGTTCAAGGACATCTTCCAAGAGGTCTTCGACGCCGAGTTCAAGGCCGACTTCGACGCGAAGGGCCTCACCTACGAGCACCGTCTCATCGACGACATGGTCGCCTCGGTCATGAAATGGGAGGGCGGCTACGTCTGGGCGTGCAAGAACTACGACGGCGACGTGCAGTCGGACACCGTCGCTCAGGGCTTCGGCTCGCTCGGCCTCATGACCAGCGTGCTCGCCACTCCCGACGGCAGGATCGTCGAGGCGGAGGCCGCCCACGGCACCGTGACGCGGCACTACCGTCAGCACCAGGCGGGCAAGCCCACCTCGACCAACCCGATCGCCTCGATCTACGCCTGGACCCGCGGCCTGCAGCACCGCGGCAAGCTCGACGGCAACCAGGCCCTCATCGACTTCGCGGACACCCTCGAGGACGTCGTCATCAAGGCCGTCGAGGACGGTCACATGACCAAGGACCTCGCCCTGCTCGTCGGCCCGGACCAGCAGTGGGAGACCACCGAGGAGTTCCTCGACACCCTCGACAAGGCGCTCGCGGCCCGGCTGGCGTGATCGTCGAGGCGTGCCCCGAACGCCGCGAAGGGCCGGGGGCACACGCCCACCGGCCCTTCGACGTCCGGACGACTCCGCGGTGGTGACCTCGACCGGCTTGGCCGCGGTCTGGATCTCGACCTTGCGCGGCTTGGCCGCCTCGCTCACCGGCATCACGACGCTCAGCACGCCGTTCTCGTAGTTCGCCGAGATGGCGGAGGTGTCGATGCCGGCGCCGAGCGTGAGCTGGCGCAGGAACGTGCCGCCCTGCCGCTCGCGCGCGAGCCACTTCACGCCCTCCTGGCTGCGCGAGGTGCGCTCGGCGCGGGAATCGGCAGGTAATTCCCGGATTCAGGCCAGCTGCCGGCCGTCGGCCCAGACCTGCTCCACGCGCCACTCGTGGTCGAGCAGCACGGCGTCGGCGGCGTAGCCGGGGGCGAGCATCCCGAGCCGGTGGTCGAGCCCGAGCGCGCGCGCCGGCGTCCGGGTGAGGGCCGCGATCGCATCGGCCGGTGCGACGCGCACGTCTCGCATCGCCTGACGCAGTGCCGAGTCCTGCGTCAGGGTGGAGCCCGCGATCGTCGTCGTGCCGCGCAGCATCGCGAGGCCGTCGCGCACCGTCACCGTGAGGGTGCCGAGGGTATAGTCGCCGTCGCTGGATCCCGCGGCGGCCATCGCATCCGTCACGAGGGCGATCCTGCCGGGCGCCGCCGTGAACGCGAGGTGCACGACGCTGGGATGCACGTGCTTGCCGTCGAGGATGAGCTCGAGCGTCACCCGCTCGTCGTCGAAGGCCGCGACCACGGGCCCCGGTGCGCGGTGATGGATGCCCGGCATCGCGTTGAACGCGTGGGTGAGAATCCGCGCGCCGCGGTCGAAGGCCTCCCGCGCGCAGGCCTGGTCGGCGGTCGTGTGACCCACGGCGACCACCACGCCGGCCGCCACGAGCGCGTCGACGGCCTCGAGAGCGCCGGGCAGCTCCGGCGCGATCGTGAGCTGCCGCAGGGTTCCGCGGGCGGCGCCGATGAGTCGTTCGACCTCTTCTGGTTGCGGCTCGAGCAGGAACTGCGCGTTGTGGGCGCCGCGCTGCTCGGCGGCCAGGAAGGGGCCCTCGAGATGCGAGCCCAGGATGAGCGGGTCGTCGGCGGCGAGGTCCGCGATCGTCGCGAGGCTCGCCTCCAGCGAGTCGAGCGGAGCCGCCACGAGGCTGATCACCGAGCGGGTGGTGCCGTGGGCGCGATGCGTCTCGAGGGCCGCGCGGATCTGCGGGGCGCCGTCATCGTAGGCGTGCCCGCCGCCGCCGTGACCGTGTAGATCGATGAAGCCCGGCACGAGCCACTTGCCGCCCGCGTCGATGCTCGTCGCGGCATCGGGGCCCGGCCCGCTGCCGGTCGCGACGATGTCGGGGCCGTCGACGAGCATCCAGAAGTCGTCGACCTGTCCCGCGGCATCGAGCTTGCGCGCTCCGTGGAGCAGGGCTTGACCGGTCACGCGTCCAGCCTAGCCAGCGCTCACTCAGCGGAAGATGATCGTGCGCGCGCCGTCGAGCAGCACACGGTGCTCCGAGAGCCACTTCACCGCCTGGGTGAGCGTGCGGGACTCCTCGTCCTGCCCGATGGCGACGAGTTCGGCCGGGCTGCGCGAGTGATCGACGCGCACGACGTTCTGCTCGATGATCGGTCCCTCGTCGAGGTCGCTCGTGACGAAGTGCGCCGTCGCACCGATGAGCTTGACCCCGCGCGCGTGCGCCTGGCGGTACGGGTTCGCGCCCTTGAACCCCGGCAGGAAGGAGTGATGGATGTTGATGACGCGCCCCGCGAGCGCCTCGCACAGCTCGGGGGAGAGGATCTGCATGTAGCGGGCGAGCACGACGAGCTCGATATCGTGCTCCTCGACGACCTCGAGCACGCGCTGCTCGAATGCGAGCTTCTGCCCGGGCGAGGCGACCGGGTGCGCCTCGAACGGCACCCCCGAGAAGCTCGCGAGTCCCGCGAGTTCCGCATGGTTGCTGAGCACGAGCGGGATGTCGACGGCGAGCTGGCCGGCGCGCTGCCGGTAGAGCAGGTCGTTGAGACAGTGCCCCGCGGTGGAGACCAGCACGAGGGTGCGCAGCCGGCGGCCGACGACATCCAGTTTCCACTGCAGGTCGTAGCGCGCCACGACGGGGGCGAGCGCGGCCTCGAAGCCCGCGCGGTCGGCATCCGACTCCACCTGCAACCGCATGAAGAAGCGACCGGTGTCCTCGCTCGAGAACTGCTGGGACTCGGTGATGTTGCCGTGCGCCTGAACGACCGCGCCGCTGATCGCGTGCACGATACCGGGCCGGTCGTCGCAGGAGATCGACAGGATCCAGTGGGTCGCGGTCTCGGTCACGCTACCAAGGGTAACGGCGGCGGCGGAACCGTCGGTCGTGCTGGCTAGGCTGGATCCGATGCCGCATCCCCGGCATCCCGCGGCGGCGCACGCAGCACTCGAAGGATCACCGCACCATGCGTGTCACCGACACCAGTACCCGTCCTCTCCCCTGGCTCGGGCTCATCGTGCTCGCGGCCCTGATCTTCACCTCGGTGACGAGCGAGTTCCTGCCGACCGGGCTGCTGCCCGACATCGCGGCCGACCTCGGCGTGACCGAGTCGCAGGTCGGACTGCTCATCACCGTGTTCGCGGGCACCGTGGTGCTCTCGAGCGTGCCGCTGTCGATCCTCACCCGCCACCACTCCCGCAAGTCGCTCGTGATCGTGGTGCTGCTCGTCTTCATCGTCGCCAACGTCCTCGCCGCCGTCGCGCCGAACTACGGGATGCTCGTCGTCGCCCGCGTGCTCGGGGGTCTCGCGCACGGGCTGTTCTGGGCGGTGGTCGGCGCGTACGCGGGGCATCTCGTGCCGCCCCACCAGCTCGGCCGGGCGGTCGCGATCACGAGCGGTGGCGGCACCGCCGCCTTCGTGCTCGGCGTTCCCCTCGGCACGGCGATCGGGCACGCGGTCGGCTGGCGGCTCGCCTTCGTGGTGATCGCGGGCGTCATCCTCGTGTTCACGGCGCTCGCCGTGAAGTTCCTGCCGCCGGTCGAGCATCGCCAGCAGCTGGCGACCGGGGAGATCCCGCTGCCGTTGCATCGCGACCACACCATGGCGGCCGTCGTGCTGACCTGGTCGATCGTGATCATCGTGGCGCTCGGCCACAACACCTTCTATACCTATATCGCGCCGTTCCTGATCGGTGCCGTCGACATCTCCGAGGACGGCGTGGCCGGTGCCCTGTTCCTCGTCGGCGGCGCCGGCGCGCTCGGTCTCGTGATGGCGGGTGTGCTCGGCGATCACTGGCCCCGCGCCTCGCTCGTCGGCTCGGTCGCGCTCATGGCGTTCTCGGTGCTTGTCGCCGGCCTGGCGGCGTCGAGTCCGGTGGTCGCCCTCGTGGCGATCACGGTACTCGGCTTCGCCTTCGGAGGGGTCCCGGCGCTGCTGCAGGCGCGGATGCTGCGCGCGGCATCCGCGCGGCTGCGCGACGTCGGTGCCGCCGGGTTCACCACCTCGTTCAATCTCTCCATCGCCGGTGGCGCCTTCGTCGGCGGCATCGTGCTCGACCGCGTCGGCGTCGGTGCGCTGCCGTTCGCTGAGGCGGCGCTCGCCATCATGGGAGTCGCGCTCATCCTGCTCGGGGACGCTTGGCTGCGACGCCGCACCCCGGCGCGACTCGCCTGACCGCAGACGACGGGCGCCCGGTGACCGGGCGCCCGCGTTCTCCCTCACTACCCGACTACCTCATGAAGGAGACTCCGAAGGTCGAGTCCTCGCGCCGTTGGTGCGCCACGGCGAGGGCGACTCCACCGAGGATCGTCAAGAGCAGGGCGAGGTTGACATAGACGGGGATGTTGTCCACGCCGGTGCTGGCCAGTGCCGGGCACGCGACGATCGTGAAGGTCGTCTCGTCTGTGACACTGCGGGGCTCCTCGATGATGATGAGCGCCTTGTCCAGCACGGTGTAGGTCTCCTCCCAGTAGACGGTCGCCGTGTAGTCGCCCGGGGGCAGGCCGCTCAGGTTCTCGTCAAGGGTCGGGCCGGTCGCGATGAAGTCGCCGCTCGGGTCGCTGTCACCCGGTCCGTCGACCCACCACTCGTAGTACTCGCCCTCGATGAGGCCGGTGAAGTGCAGCACCGCGGTGCCGTTCGTGCCGGCGCTGCAGGTGAGCGGGTTGGCGGTGATATCGAGTTCGGGGCACGGGTCGAGGGTGAAATCGGTGCTCACCTCGGTGAGGGACTCGCCCTCGTACTCCGGGTTGCCGTCGAACATCTTCACCGTCACGACGTAGGTGCCCGGCTCGAAGGCGTCGCCGTAGGCGATCTCCTCATCGCCCCAGCCCTCATCGACGACGACTCCATCGAGCAGCAACTGGTAGTAGAAGTCGCTGTCGGTGTTGGTGGCCCAGAACTCGGCCCAGCCGTAGCCGTCATAGACCGAGCAGCTCTCGGCGTCGATCGCGATGCCCGGGGTATCGGACTGCTCGTCGCTGCAACCGTTCTCGACGAACTCTTCGGCGCCCGGGCCCCAGTTCTGACCGTCCTCGTCGTAGACGTTCGGCGGGTAGATGTCGCCCCACTTGCCGTCGGGTGCGACCGCGGGCCAGACCGGTCCGGTGTGGCCGATGTGACCGGCGTTGTAGAAGGCGTTGAGATTGGTCTCGATCGCCACGTAGGGGTTGTCGTTCGCCGCGGTCCGGTGACAGAACGCGATCTTGCCCTGCGGCTGCTGCTGGATGACGACCTCGTCGAGCTTCAGCGAAGCCGCCGGATCCTCGACGGGTGCGGGGTCGACGCAGGTGACGCCGTCGACGTCGAGCACCTGAGGCTCGACGCACTCGGTCGTCTCCTCGACGACCTCTTCGACGGGTGCGGGGTCGACGCAGGTGACGCCGTCGTCGCCGAGCACCTGGGGCTCCACGCATTCGGTGGTCTCCTCGACGACCTCCTCCACGGGTGCGGGG
>JBAQPI010000188.1:0-1646 GCA_049305635.1 Rhodoglobus sp.
CGGGGTATGACCGCGAAGCCGGCGGCGTGGGCATCAGAATCGCCGGAACCCCTATCTCAGAGAAGACAGGTGTGTCTACCATCATCTGGTGCGATCAAACCGTGAAGGATGCCCGTGACGCCACCCAACTTCTGCACCCGCTGCTCTCGGCTCCGGTTCGTTGGCTTCGCTGCTTCGGAGGTCAACGAGTGCAAAAACGATCTGTAGCGTGGGTCATCCTGGTTGCCGGCATCGCCGTCCTCGCCTTCAGCTTCCTCGGTGCATTCGCTGACGTTCACGTTGGCGGCGGTCCCGATGGATGGTGCTTGAAAGGATCCGTGCACCCCCCTCTCGACTTTGGCGCCCCCCATGTCGAGCAGACAACGGCAACCGGCGAGCCTTCTGTCCTTCCCTTAGGGCTCGTTTGCACGTTCCTCGCAGAGGACGGCACTACTGTCGTCGTGACGACCTCCTGGGTCTGGACCGTCCTCGCAGCCGCCGGGGTGCTGCTCATCACCCTCGCGACAGTTTCCTGCTTTCGAACCCGACGTGCCTGACCTTCCGCACCAGGCGAGGAGTCATTAAGCGAGTCGGAGGACAAACGCACGCCAGTCGGTGACAACGATCGCAATGCGCAGCGGCGTCATGCCGGTAGGACTCGCACCAGCTCCCGGATAGTCCTCCCGGATAGTCCTATCCGCCCAGGGCGGCGAGCACCAGGTCGGGCTGGTCGGCGAAGACCCCGTCGACGCCTGAGGCCAGGATCACGTCGAACTCGTCCCGCCAGTGGCCGAAGTCACGCGGGGAGCCGCCGCGCCTGAAGCCCTCGGCCAGGAACCGGTTCTCCGCCCTGAGGGTCCACGTGTAGACCGTGAGCCCGACGGCGTGGGCGCGGGATACCAGGTCGGTGGGGCCGGTGACGCGGCCCGTGGCATCCGTCGCCAGCAGGAGCTTCTTGTCCACGCTGATGCCGTCGACCTCGCGGGCCAGTCGCGCGAGTCCGGCGTCGCTGAGCTGGGCGGCGTAGGTCGGCGCCGTGACGCCGTCCCGGGCGACGAGATCGGCCGGCGAGCCGGAGGACTCCACGAGGTAGGTGTACCGCGCGGGGACGCCCAGGTCCCGGATGCCGTGCAGCACCGTCTGCTCGAAGGCCTCCACGATGAGCCGGTCGCGGGATGCCCAGCCGGCGATCTCCGCCGCGAAGAGCTCGTCGAGCGGCAGCCCGATCGAGGCGAAGTAGGTGGCGTGCTTGACCTCCGCCACGAGCTGGAGCGCGCGCCCGGCCCGCTCGGACGCGGCGTCGACGATCGGCAGCAGGTCGCGCAGGCGCAGCACGGGCGAGCGACCGTCGAAGGTCGCCGAGGCCTGGCGCAGCGTCGGCAGCCTCTCGATCGCGCACAGGGTCGAGAGCTCGGGCCAGGTGAAGTCCTCGGTGAACCAGCCGGTGAAGGTGAGCGAGTCGATGACCTTGGTCGTGCGGCGGTCGGCGAACTCGGGGCGGGTCGCGACATCCGTCGTGCCGGAGATCTCGTTCTCGTGGCGCAGCACGAGCACCCCGTCGCGCGTCGCGACGATGTCGGGCTCCACCGCGTCGGCGCCGAGCGCGAAGGCGAGCTCATAGGCCTCCCGCGTGTGCTCGGGCCGGTAGCCGCTCGCGCCGCGATGGC
>JBAQPI010000189.1:0-4884 GCA_049305635.1 Rhodoglobus sp.
GGCTACGGCTCGCTCGCCGGGCTGCCGACGGCGGGACCGATCGCCCGCACGGTCGCGGATGCCGCCCTGCTGCTCGACGCGATCTCCGCGCCCTCCCCGTGGTCGACCGGTCCGCCGGGCTGGGACGGTGGCGCCTACCTCAACGCCGCCGTGCGCGGGGAGGGGCGCTACCAGGTCGCGGTGATGACGAGCTCGCCCTGGGACGGCGCCTACGAGATCGCGATCGCGCCGGAGGCGATGGCCGCCTTCGAACTCGCCCAGCGCGAGCTCTCGGCGATCGGCCACGGCCTCGAGTCCTTCGCGCTGGAGTCGGAGGACACCTACGCGACCGCGTTCCGCACGATCTGGCAGGCGGGGGCCGCGAACCTCCCGGCCGAGACCGAGGAGCAGCTCGGCCTGCTCGAACCGCTCACGCGATGGCTCGTGCTGCGCGGGCGTGCACTCGGGGCGCGCGAGCTCGGGGTCGCGCTGCAGCAGCTCGCGGGGTACGAGCGCAGTGTCATCCAGCAGTTCGCGCCGTTCGACGCCGTGCTCACCCCGGCGCTCGCGATGACGCCGAGGCCGATCGGCTGGTACGACCGCGAGGATGCCGAACGCAACTTCGCGCAGCAGGTGCAATACACGCCGTGGACGAGCCTCGCCAACGTGAGCGGCCTGCCGGCCATCGCGCTGCCGGTGCACGAGACGCCCGAGGGGCTGCCCATGGGGGTGCAGCTCATCGGCCGGCCTGGTCGCGAGGACGTGCTGCTGGCGATCGGGGCCCAGCTCGAGCGTCGCCTGCAGTGGCATCGACGGCACCCGCCCGCCTGGTCGCTGTGAGCCGGACCCGCTGAGCTGCGACTAGAGACCCACCGGTGACGACTGCGACGCGCTTCACAGGTAGCCGCCCTTGCGCAGTCCGGCCTCGATCTCGAAACGGTTCCTGCGTCCGTCCTGGCCGGCCTCGAGGTAGAGGGGGATGAAGGCGAGGCCGTACCTGCGCCATTGCGCCCGGTGCACGGCCTCGTGCTCGAGCACGGTGCCGCCGACGTTGTCCGTGGTCAGGTAGACCGCCCCGATCGTCGTGCCGCCGCGACCGTAGGCCCACCTCGGCAACCGGCTGGCGACGAGTACGCCGCCGCGACGCTCGAGATGGAACCGGCCGAGCACCGCGCCCCACACGAAGCCGCACGCCGTCGCGAACCAGTAGCCGGGCCGCGCGACGACGGGGTGCAGGAGCACCCGGCGCAGCCAGCCGATGCGTGCGATGCGGCGCACGATGCCGCCGGAGGCCCGCTCGGCCCCGGCCGCCGGCTGCTCCATGTCCGGCAGCCTATCGCGGCCGCTCAGGCGCCCGCGGAGGGGCGCCCGTAGCCCTCGAGCAGTCGCAGCCAGATCTCGTTCATCGTGGGGTAGGCGGGCACCGCGTGCCACAACCGGTTCAGCGGCACCTCGCCGACGATCGCGATCGTCGCGGCGTGGATGAGCTCGGCGACATCCTGTCCGACGAAGGTCGCGCCGATGACGACGCCGCGCCGCTCGTCCACGACCATGCGCGCCCTGCCCTCGTAGCCGTCGGCCTGCAGGCTCGCACCCGAGACCCGGCCGAGGTCGTAGTCGACGACGCGGATGTCACGCCCGGCCGCCCGGGCGGCGTGCGAGGTCACCCCCACCGAGGCCACCTCCGGCTCGCCGAAGGTCACCTGCGGCACGGACGCGTGATCGGCGGTCGCGACGTGCACGCCCCATGGTGCGTCACCCACCGGCTCGCCCTTCGCCCGGGCGGCGATGACGTCGCCGGCCGCGCGCGCCTGGTACTTGCCCTGGTGGGTCAACAGCGCGCGGTGGTTGACGTCCCCGGTGGCGTAGAGCCAGTCGGTGTCGTGCACGAGCAGCGTGTCGTCGGTGTCGAGCCAGGATCCGGGTCGCAGGCCGATCGTCTCGAGGCCGATGTCGTTGGTGCGGGGCACCCGTCCGGTGGCCACGAGCACCTCCTCGGCGAGGATCGTGTCGCCGCCGACCGTGAGGTGCACACCGTCGTCGGTCCGCTCCACGCGATCGGGTGCCGCGCCGCGCACGTCGACGCCGAGTCCTCGCAGCCCCTTCGTCACCGCCTCGCCCGCGAAGTCCTCCTGCTCGCGCAGCAGCCCGCTGCGGGCGAGCACCGTGACGGCGGTGCCGAGGCTCGCATAGGCGTTGGCCATCTCCACCGCGACGACGCCTCCGCCGATGATCGCGAGGCTCGCCGGCACCGACTGGGCGCTCGTGGCGTCCCGTGGCGTCCAGGGATCCGCCTCGGCGAGTCCGGGGATGTCGGGCAGGAGCGGGTCCGAGCCGGTGCTGACGACGACCGCGTGCCGGGCGGTGAGGCTCGTCGTCGTGCCGTCTTGCGCCTCGACCTCGACCTGCCGCACACCCGTGATCCGGCCATGGCCGCGCACGAGGGCGATGCCGTCGCCCGCGACCCAGTCCACCTGGCTCGCGTCGTCCCAGTCGTGGGTGAAGGCGTTGCGCCGGGCGAGCACGGCGGACACGTCCAGCGTTCCGGTCACGGCCTGTCTGGCGCCCTCCACCCGCTGGGCGGCCCGCAGGGCGAGTCCGCTGCGGATGAGGGTCTTCGAGGGCATGCAGGCCCAGTACGAGCACTCGCCGCCGACCAGCTCGCTCTCGACGAGCACCGCGGTCAGACCGCCCTGCACCGCCCGGTCCGCGACGTTCTCCGCGACCGCGCCGGCCCCGATGATGACGACGTCGTATTCGCTCATGACTCCCGTATCTCCTTGAGGCGTTCCCGCATCACGCGGATCAGGTGTTCCGTGGGTTTCGGTTCGAAGCCTATGTCGGCGACGTCGTCGATGTGCGGTTCGATGCCATCCGCCAGGTCGTCGAGCACGTGGGCGACGACGCGCTCGCGGAGTCCGACGCTCGCGCCGAACGAGACGAAGGTCGCACGACGCAGCCTCGCGTCTCGCCCCTCCAGCTGCAGCGCCATGCGCTGGTCGCCGTAGGGGATCGTCGTGATCAGGTCGTAGGCGGGCGTCACCGTCCACACACCCTCGGGGTGGTCGTAGACGCTCACGTTCTTGCCGTGGAGGTCGCCGTTGCCGATGAGGTAGCTGTAGGCGAACAGCCGCAGCAGCCGCAGCGCCGCGACGGGTCTCGCGGGCGTCACGCGCAGCACCGCGGCGAACACCTCGCTCGTGCTGAGCCGGTACTTCGCCGACGGCCATCGTCCCGCGAGCTGCACGGCATCCTCCTGCGCCCTGCGCCCCGGTGTGCCGCGATCCCGGTGTCGGTCGAAGCGCTCCACGAGCAGGCCGCGCTCGCCGTCCCGGTCCTCGATGACCGAGAAGGCCGGCACCTGCAGCCCGACGGTCTTCGCGAGCCCGAGGAAGAAGGCCTCGTTCTCGACGAGCCTCGGGTACGCGTGCGGGGAGAGCTTGAGGATCGCGGACCCGGTCCGCCTGCGCACCGGAAGGCTGAGCATCTGGTCGCTGAGCTTCTCCTGCACCCCGGGGATCGACGGTGCGGAACCGAGCCCGGTCGCGAGCTCGCTCTCGAAGAGCTCCCGGAACGACACCTCGTGCGGGAGGCTCACGGACGGCTCCTGCTCCGGGACCGTGCTCGGATCCGTTCCGGCGGGGAGGATGCGCACGTCGCCGACGCAGTCGTTCCCGACGACGAGCAGCTGCGACAGCTCGTCGTCGTCGGAGGTCTTGATGGCGCTGCGCAGTGCCGTCAGCCGGCGCCCCTCGGGCAGCAGGCCGGCGAAGAACGGGGGCACGGCGCCGCCGCGTTCGCGCACCTCGGTCGCGCTCACGGGCAGGGTGGTCGCGATCGGCCGGGGGTTCGAGACGAGGTAGTCGGGGTCGTAGCGGAACACCACGTCGTCGCGCTCGCGCGTGAGGGTGCCGGCGAGCGCATCCCCCTTGTACACCTCCGCCCGATCGATCTGCGTCGGATCGATCATCGGCCGGCGTCCCCGGCGCGGGGTGCGACGGCGACCGCGAGGCCGAGCACCTCGCATATGGTCAGCAGGTTCCTGAGCGAGAGCCCACGGGTGCCTGTGGCGTTCTCGAAGTCGCTGAGGGTCCGGCGATCGAGGTCCGCGAGCAGGGCGACCTCGGCCTGCGTGAGTCCCAGGGCGCGGCGGTGCGTCCTGACGGCGTCGGCGATGCTCGCGTAGTCCATGGCTCCTCCAAGGGGACTTCTGTCCTCATTCTGACGCTGAGATGCCCATCATCGCACATGTCCGATCAGAATGAGCATTGAAGTCCCCATGAACGCGTCATCTCTCGCTTCAAGGCACTCGTGTGCCACGAAATGGCAAGTGAAGTCCCCATAGCGGGCGCAGCACGATCGAGCCGCGCCCGAGCGGGCGATATGCTGCGATCGACCTCCGACATCGTCGACTCAGGAGAGCACGCCATGAGCATCCGCACCGTCTCGACCATCGCCACCGTCGCCCTCGCCGCCGCCCTGCTGGCCGGCTGCACGACCGTCACCCTCACCGCACAGGCCGAGGACATCGCCGCGACCGCCGAGGACGCCCTCGAGCAGCAGGTCGGCTCGCGGCCCGAGATCGACTGCGGCACCGGCGAGGTCGAGCTCGAGGTCGGCCTCGTGCTCGACTGCGTGCTCACCGACCCGGCCTCGGGCGAGCAATTCGAGGCACCCGTCACGATCGAGGCGATCGACGGCGCGAACTACACCGTCGGGGTGCAGGTCGGCGACGCCCCGATCAACGCCCCGGAGCCGCAGCCCACCGTCGAGCCCGACCCCTCGGGTAACCCCACCGTGCCCGGCGACGACATCGCCGACCTCGCCGCGGGCGCCCTCGAGCCCGTGATCGGATTCCTCCCCGACCTCGTCTGCCCCGAGGCCGAGGTGCAGATCGTGGTCGGC
>JBAQPI010000190.1:0-1506 GCA_049305635.1 Rhodoglobus sp.
GGTGCGCACGGCGCGGCACGGGACCTCGTGCGTTCGGCTGCGACGGCGTTCACCGCGGAGGCGTACGCCGAACCCGCGATCATCGCGTTGCGCTCGCACGTCTTCGAGGTGCTCGAGGGTGAGCTCGAGCGCGCCCGGGCGCGGGGGGCTGGCGCGGAGACCGAGGCGGCACTGCGACACCTGGCCGGGGTGCTGTTGCACGGCCCGTCGCAACGGGCCCGCGAGCTCGCCGCGGAAGGGCGGGTCGCGGAGTTCGCGGACGGCCTCGATGCGCTGTTCGGCATCCGTCCGGCTCCGACGCGGCGCGCTGACGGCTCTGACGCCGCCGGCATCGCGTGAAGGCCTGGCAATTCGCTCCGATCCGGACGGAACGCCTCGTGCTGCGCCGCCTCGCCGAGCCCGATGTGGATGACGTGCTCGCCTGGATGAGCGATCCCGAGGTCGCCCGCTACCAGCTCTACGAGCCGAGGAACCGCGAGCAGGTCGCCGAGCACATCGCGAAGGCGATGGCGGCGACGGTGCTGGGCGAGAAGGACGACTGGGTCGAGTTCGCGATCCAGTTCGACGACCGCGTGATCGGCCTCCTCTACTTCACGATCTCGAGCCTCGAGGATCGCACGGGTGAGATCGGCTGGGCCCTCACCCGCGCACACCAGGGCCAGGGCTTTGCCACCGAGGCCGCGCGCGCGGTGCTCGGCCTCGCCTTCGGCGAGCTCGGGATGCACCGCGTGTACGCGGAGCTCGACCCGCGCAACGACGCGTCGATCGCACTATGCCTGCGGCTCGGGATGCGGCATGAGGCCCACTTCGTCGAGCACATGATGTTCAAGGGCGCCTGGGCCGACACCGGCATCTACGGCATCCTCGAGCGCGAGTGGTCGGCCTCGAAGCCCTGACCGGTTACACCACCTCGCGCATCCGCCGTGCGGCGACGGTGAACCCGAGGCCGGCGAAGGCGATGAGCACCCCGGCGATCGTGAGCTGAATCGAGATCCCGGTGCCCGTGAGGGCGAGCGTGGTCAGGTCGCACGTGGCCGGCGGCAGGTCATCGAACGAAAGCGTCGTGGGGTTCGTCCAGTCTTGCAGCCCGTCGGTCTCGCCGACCGGGTCCGCGATCAACACCACGTCGCCGCCGTTCGCGGGTGCCGGGTATGTGCCGTTCGGCACCGTCGTCGCGGCGCCGTTGACGGTCCAGTTGAACTGCGCGCCCTCGAGCCCGCCGAGGGTGTAGGTGGCGCCGCTCGAGCACGTGGGCGGGTTCACCTTCGCGGTCGGCGTGAGGAGGCCGAGGTCGGTGTTCTCGCAGTTCGTGGTGTCCTGCACGAAGTACGGGGGCCATGTCTTGGGCGCCGTCGGGTTGAGCACGTAGCCCGGCGCGGCCTCGGCCGTGATGTAGTACTTGCCGGCGGGCACCGAGACGTAGCCGGAGGCGGGCGTGATCACCGCGTTGGTGATGCCGTTGGTGATCGTGTAGATCACCCGCGAGTCCGGGCTCACATAGATCCA
>JBAQPI010000191.1:0-3131 GCA_049305635.1 Rhodoglobus sp.
ATCCTGGCCCGCAGGGCGAACCGGCGCACCGCGATCCCGTTCGGACCGTGGATGCTCGCGGGGCTCTGGGTCGCGGTCGCGCTCGCCGCGCCGGCCTCGGCCTGAGGCGGGCTGCACGGTCTGGCCCCGTTCGCGCGTCAGTGGATCCACCCGCGGGATGCGCGAGCGCCAGCATCCCGCGACTAGGATGGTGCACGCGAAGGGGAGTATCCCGTCACGTCGCGCCCGTCAGTACGACCCCCGATGCCGTGGGTCCGGGTCGGCGGCATCCGATCGAAGCATGAGCGACGGATGCGGGAGAGACTTTCGAGCCCGACCCTGCTCTGACTCTCCCCCCGAATGGATCCCCATGGAACTCGCCCTGCCCCTCTGGTTCGAGATCGGCACCTACGTCGCGCTCGCCCTCATTCTCGGCTTCGACATCTTCATGGCGTACCGCCGCCCGCATGTGCCGTCGACGCGCGAGTCCTCGCTGTGGATCGGCTTCTACGTCGTGCTCGCCCTCGTCTTCGCCGGGCTCATGCTGCTGCTCGGCAGCGCCGAGCACGCCGGGCAGTTCGTCGCGGGCTGGCTGACGGAGTACAGCCTGTCGATCGACAACCTCTTCGTGTTCATCATCATCATGGCGAGGTTCTCGGTGCCCAGGAAGTACCAGCAGGAGATCCTGATGGTGGGCATCATCCTGGCGCTGATCTTCCGCGGCATCTTCATCCTGCTCGGCGCCGCCCTCATCGAGAACTTCAGCTGGATCTTCTACCTGTTCGGCGCCTTCCTGGTCTGGACCGCCATCCAGCAGGCCTTCACCGGCCACGAGGAGGAGGAGGAGTTGGAGAACCGCTTCATCCGCTTCCTCCGCAAGCGCATCGCGATCACCGACCGGTTCGACGGCGCCAAGCTCAAGACCACGATCGACGGCAAGCGCGTCTTCACCCCGGTGCTCATCGTCTTCATCGCCCTCGGCACGACGGACCTCGTGTTCGCCCTCGACTCGATCCCGGCGATCTTCGGAATCACGCAGGACCCGTTCATCGTCTTCACCGCGAACGTCTTCGCCCTCATGGGGCTGCGGCAGCTGTACTTCCTGCTCGGCGATCTGGTGGAGAAGCTCGTCTACCTCAAGTACGGCATCGCGTTCATCCTCGCCTTCATCGGCGTGAAGCTCGTCCTCCACGCCCTGCACGAGAACGAGCTGTCCTTCATCAACGGCGGCCGAGGTGTCGAGTGGGCCCCCGAGATCTCCACGTGGGCCTCGCTCGCGGTGATCGTCGCCTCGATGGCGGTCGCGGTCGTCGCGAGCCTGATCAAGCTGCGAGTGGATGCCCGACGCGCGGCGATCACGCAGGTCACCGCCGACCGCCCCTGAGTGCACCTGGTCCCGCGGTGCTACCCTGAAACCCATGCGGTTCGAACGACTTCTCCTTCGTCGCCGCGGCGAGGCCACGTTCCCGGCCTGACTCGTCGCGGGGATGCGCCGTCCAACAGCGCGAACGTGGGCCGATCGTTTCGATCGAAGAAGGAAAGCATCATGAGCAGTACCCCGCGCACCCTGGCCGAGAAGGTCTGGGATGACCACCTCGTCGTCAAGGGCGAGAACGGCGAGCCCGACCTCATCTACATCGACCTGCACCTCGTGCACGAGGTCACGAGTCCGCAGGCCTTCGACGGCCTGCGCATGGCTGGCCGGCCGGTCCGCCGCCCCGACCTGACCATCGCCACCGAGGACCACAACACCCCGACGCTCGCGATCGACAAGCCCATCGCCGACCCGATCAGCCGCAAGCAGATCGAGACGCTACGGGCCAACGCGAAGGAGTTCGGCATCCGTCTGCACTCCCTCGGCGACATCGAGCAGGGCATCGTGCACGTGGTCGGCCCGCAACTGGGTCTGACCATGCCGGGCATCACGGTCGTCTGCGGCGACTCGCACACCTCCACCCACGGCGCCTTCGGGGCGATGGCGCTCGGCATCGGCACGAGCGAGGTCGAGCACGTGCTCGCGACTCAGACGCTGCCCCTGCAGCCGTTCAAGACCATGGCGGTCACGGTCGAGGGCGAGCTGCGGCCGGGGGTCACCGCCAAGGACATCATCCTCGCCGTCATCGCGCAGATCGGCACCGGCGGCGGGCAGGGCTACGTGCTCGAGTACCGCGGCAGCGCCATCCGCTCGCTCTCCATGGAGGGCCGGATGACGATCTGCAACATGTCGATCGAGGCGGGCGCGCGCGCCGGCATGGTCGCCCCGGACCAGATCACCTACGACTACCTCGAGGGCCGCCCGCACGCGCCGCAGGGCGAGGACTGGGATGCCGCGCTCGCCTACTGGAACACCCTCGCCACCGACGACGACGCGGTCTTCGACGCCGAGATCTTCCTCGACGCGAACACGCTGGAGCCCTTCGTCACGTGGGGCACCAACCCGGGGCAGGGGGTCTCGCTGAGCGAGGCGGTGCCGCATCCCGAGGCCTTCGCCGACCCCAACGACCGCGCGGCCGCCGAGCGCGCGCTCGAGTACATGGACCTGACGGCGGGCACGCCGATGAAGAGCATCCCGGTGGATGCCGTGTTCATGGGTTCGTGCACCAACTCGCGCATCGAAGACCTGCGGGCCTTCGCGTCGATCATCAAGGGGCACAAGAAGGCCGATGGCGTGCGCGTCATGGTCGTGCCGGGCTCGGCGCGCGTGCGCCTCGAGGCCGAGGCCGAGGGCATCGACCGGATCGTCGAGGAGTTCGGCGCCGAGTGGCGCTTCGCGGGCTGCTCGATGTGCCTGGGCATGAACCCCGACCAGCTCGCCCCGGGTGAGCGCTGCGCCTCCACCTCGAACCGCAACTTCGAGGGGCGGCAGGGCAAGGGCGGGCGCACGCACCTCGTCTCGCCCGTGGTGGCGGCGGCCACCGCTATCCGCGGCACGCTGAGCAGCCCGGCCGACCTCGTCGCCTTCCGAAATGACGGAGATCCCGCCGCCGCGTCATCCGAGACCGCGGAGGTGAACGCGTAGTGGACAAGATCTCCGTCATTTCGGGCATCGGGGTGCCGCTGCAGCGCAGCAACGTCGACACCGACCAGATCATCCCCGCCGAGTTCCTCAAGCGGGTCACCAAGACCGGCTACGACGACGCGCTGTTCTTCGC
>JBAQPI010000192.1:0-1697 GCA_049305635.1 Rhodoglobus sp.
GCTCATCACTGGGCCACCTGGGTGATCTCGAAGGGCTTGGGCTGCTGGGCCGCGTGGGGGTGCTCGGCGCCGCGGTAGACCTTGAGCTTGGTCATCTGCTGGCGACCGAGGGTCGTCTTGGGGATCATCCCGCGGATGGCCTTCTCGACGGCGCGCGTCGGGTGCTTCTCGAGCATCTCTGCGTAGGTGGTGGCCGTCAGCCCGCCCGGGTAGCCCGAGTGCCGGTACGCCTTCTTCTGCGCGAGCTTGGCACCGGTGAGGGCGACCTTCTCCGCGTTGATGATGATGACGAAGTCGCCCATGTCCATGTGGGGGGCGAAGGTCGGCTTGTGCTTGCCGCGGAGCAGGGTCGCGGCGTGGCTGGCGAGCCGGCCGAGGACGATGTCCGTGGCGTCGATGACGACCCAGTCGCGCTGAACGTCAGCGGGCTTGGGTGAGAACGTGCGAGTCACAGGAATGCTGCTTTCGGTTGATCGGATGAGTGGTTCGTGAATCCCGCTCCGGTGGGCCGTTCCCCGACGATGTCGGAGAACCGTCCGCATGCTTCGCAGCACTGGAGGGCTCATGATCGGGTGCCCCTGAAGGCACCAAGGGTCTACTGTAGCCCAGGTTCCCGCTTCGCGCGAGTCAGCTCCGCGCGGGCGCCGAGTTCCGGGTCCGGCGGGTAGCCGACCCCGACGAGGGTCAGTCCCGCGGCGGGCATGACCTTGAACTCGTTCGTGCGCACCGCCTCATCGCGCAGCGCCACGACCCGGCCGACGCCCAGCTTTCGCTCGCCGACCGCGACCGTCGCCCCGACGAGGGCCCTCACCATGCTGTGGCAGAATGCGTCGGCCTTGAGGCGCGCCACCAGCACACCATCCGGCTCGCGCACCCAGGAGAACTCCTGCAGCTCCCGGAGCGTCGTGGCGCCCTCGCGCGGGCGGCAGTAGGCGGCCCAGTCGTGAAGGCCACCGAGCTCGCGGGCGGCGGCGTCCATGCCCGACACGTCGAGTTCGGCCGGGTACCAGAGCGTGTGGCGGCGCAGCAGCGGGTTGCGGGTGGCGGCGGCATCGGCGATGCGGTACTCGTAGCGGCGCCACGCCGCCGAGAACCGGGCGTCGAAGCCCTCCGGCGCGAACCCCGCACGCGTGACGACGACATCGGATTTAAGGCCCGCGATGCCGTTGAGCCGGGCCCCGAGCGCGACCGGCACGAGGTCGCGCGAGCGCGATGGGCGCTGCCGCATGAGCGCGCCGACCTGCGGCTCGGTGAGGTCGACGTGGGCCACCTGCCCCGTCGCGTGAACTCCGGCGTCGGTGCGGCCGGCGACGACGAGCCTGGGCGGCGGCCCGTACCTGCCGAGCACCGTCTCGAGCGCCTGCTCGAGCTCCCCCTGCACGGTGCGCCGGCCCGGCTGCCTGGCCCAGCCGTTGAAGTCGGTGCCCTCGTAGGCGATGTCGAGCCGCAGGCGGACGGTCGGCTCCGGGGTCACCGTGCCATGGTAGGCGACGCGCGGGGTTTCGCGGCGCGGCCCGAGCACCGCGGGTAGGCTCGACTGCGGTAACGCCCATGAGCACTGCAACGACGCCCCCCCAAGCCTCCCGACTCGTCGGTCTGGACGGGCTCCGCGCGATCGCGGTGATCGCCGTGATCGCGTTCCACTTCCTGCCGACCGCGGTCGTCGGCGGGTACGTCGGCGTCGACGTGTTCTTCGT
>JBAQPI010000193.1:0-8876 GCA_049305635.1 Rhodoglobus sp.
CCTCGGCATCGTTCGTCAGAGTTCTCCTCGAAAGGCGCGGTGCTGGAGGGACGCGAAGAGTTCGTCGAGTTTGGCAAGGTGGGCGGAGTTCCGCTCCCGTAAAGCTTCAATCTCCGCGATGCGAGCCGCGAACTCCTCCTGAATTGCGATGGGAGGAGTCAGTAGCGGGAACGCCTTCAGCTGCCTGGAGTTGATAGAGGCGATACCCGTCGTTTGCTTGGCCACTCCGAGAAAGTAGCGCTTCCCATATCTGCTCGAAACGAGCCAACTCAGGTACACCGGGTGGATCCGAGAGCGGTCCAGGATCCGCACACGGAACACATGGTTCTGGTGAATGCACTCCGGCAGTTCACCACGCCAAAGTGCTCCGCGACCCAGCTTGTCCGGATCACCGCCTTCGGTGAGAAGCAGGTCACCCGACTGGAGGCGATACCTCTGAATCTCCGCCTCGGTGGCCTCAATCCCCTTCACCGCACCGAGCCGAAGGGCTTGATCCTGCACATTGGCGACAGTCAGGTACGGTACTTCGCGCTTCTGCAGGTTTGTCCGCCTGCCCTTCGTGATTCCGGACACCACCTCTGCAACGTCACTGAGAACGAGCGAGTCGTCCCAGCCCTTCTCATTCCCCGACAGCTCGCCAAATGATTTGCGGAACAGGCTCTCGGCAGTCATGACCAGGCGATCAGCGACCTCCCGCCGTCTAGCACGAAGGTCACCTGAATCGTCAAGGATGGATGCGATTCGGCGCTGCTCGGGGAGGGGCGGGAGGGGAAGCTCCATGCCGTCTAAGTCTTCGTTGCGGAGGTTATTGATGTTTGCGCCTGCGGCCAGCCTCGCCACTCTCGATCGATATGTCGGGGTTCTGAAGAAGTGAGCAAAGTAGTTCGGATCAACCGCAACTGAGGGTCGCAGCACCTTGCAGAACGCCCCGAACGTGGCATCCAAGGGGTCGCGGACAATTGCCGCCCTGCCGACGACTGAGAGGCTCCCGCTTGAAGCCGTGACGACGAGGTCGTTCTTGCGGAGCTTCTGGCGAGGGGACACCCGCTCCTTCGGAATGTGAAGCACTGATTCGAGCGCCAGTCCCCGCTCGGTGATGTTCGTGGCTGTGAACACTGGGATCAGGTCAGGCGCTGGAGCGCTAGACGCCTCGGACTTCCCGAATGTGACCCCGCGTATCTGTTCAGCGACATCGCCGACGCGAACGAGCGGCCACGCCACTACTCTGACTCCCCCGCCAACGTCTTCGCCAGCGCCGCCGTCGCATCCTGGATCTCCCGCTCGAGCTCCATGAGTTCGGCGAGGATCACCTGCGGGTCGCGGTGCTCCACCTCCTCATACTCGACCTCGCGGTAGCGGTTGAGGGAGAGGTCGTAGCCCTGGGCCGCGATCTCGGCCTTGGGGACGAGGAAGGAGTGGGCGGTTCTCGGGCGGTCGAGTTCGGGGCTGTCCGGTCTCGACAGGCTCGACCACCGGGCCAGCACGTCGGGGAGGTCGTTGGCCTCGGTGGGGGTGCGCTTGTCGTCGAGGGTGAAACCGTCGGCGCGCACGTCGTAGAACCAGACGTAATCCGTGCCGCCCGAGCTCGTCTTGGTGAAGAACAGAATCGCGGTCGACACCCCGGTGTACGGCTTGAAGGTGCCGCTCGGGAGCTTCACCACGGCATCCAGCTTGTGGTCTTCCACGAGCATCTTGCGCAGCGCCTTGTGCGCCGTGGAGGAGCCGAACAGCACGCCGTCGGGCACGATCACCGCCGCGCGTCCGCCGTTCTTGAGCAGCCGGATCATGAGCGCCAGGAACAGCAGCTCGGTCTTCTTCGTCTTGACGATCGCGAGCAGATCCTTCGCCGTCGTCTCGTAGTCGAGGCTGCCGGCGAACGGCGGGTTGGCGAGCACGAGCGTGTATGCGCCCTCGGCGTCCGTGTGCTCCTCCGCGAGCGAGTCGCGGCGCTGGATCGTCGGGCTGTCCACGCCGTGCAACTGCATGTTCATGCTCGCGATGCGCGACATCGAGGCGTCGGAGTCGAAGCCGGTGAACGCGAGCCTGTTGTAATGGTCGCGGCTCGCGTCATCCACCCAGATCTCGGGATGATGCTCGCGCAGGTACTCGCTCGCCGCCACCAGGAAGCCCGCCGTGCCCGCCGCCGGGTCGATGATGCGGTCCTGCGGGGTCGGCGCCACCATGTCGACCATGAGCTTGATGATGTGGCGCGACGTGCGGAACTGCCCGTTCTGCCCCGAGGTGGCCAGCTTGCCGAGCATGTACTCGTAGATGTCGCCCTTGGTGTCGCGGTCATCCATCGGGATGTCCTCGAGCAGGTCGACGACCTTGCTCAGCAGCGCCGGGGTCGGGATGGTGAAGCGCGCGTCCTTCATGTTCGCCGCGAAGCTCGAGCCCGCAGCCCCGAGCCCGCGGATGAACGGGAAGACGTTCTGGTCGACGACCTCGTACATCTCGGCCGCCGGCATGTTCTTGAACACACTCCAGCGCAGGTCGCTGTATCGCCGCGGGGGGCGGCCCGTGTCATCCACGCCGTCGGGAAAGACGGGGTTCTCGATCGGCTTGCCCAGCAGGTTCGCCTTGCTCTCGGCGAGGGTGTGCAGCTCGTCGAGGCGCTTGATGAACAGCAGGTAGGTGATCTGCTCGATCACCTCCATGGGGTTGGCGATACCACCCGACCAGAACGCGTTCCAGACCTTGTCGACTTGGGCCTTGAGTTCCCCGGTGACCAACGATGCACTCCTCAAGCTTTGCGGGCGTGCATAGTCTGGCACCTCCCACCGGGCATCATGGATGCGTGCCCACCGTCATCATCCATGTGAAGCCGGGCAGCGCCAAGGGTCCGCTCGTCGCGCAGACCGGCGAGCGGGAGTTCACCGTGTTCCTGCGCGAGCGGGCGGTGGACGGCAGGGCGAACGAGGCTCTGGTGAGGGTGCTCGCCGAGCACTTCGGGGTGGCCAAGAGTCGAGTGCAGATCGTGCGCGGGCACGCCTCGCGGACGAAGTTGGTCGCGGTCGATCAGTGACTAGAGGGCTGACTCGATGTCGGTCTTGGTGAAGTCGTCGCCGACGTAGAGCAGCGGCTCCCCCGCGACTTTGGCCACCGCGTAGGCGATGCAGTCGCCGAAGTTCAAACGCGCTGGATGGCGACCCTTTCCGAACCGCTCCCAAGCATCCCGGGCCACGTCGGCATGCTCTGCTGTGAAAGCGGACACCTGCAGACCCAGTGAGTCGCGCAGGCCGTCGATCTCGCTCGGGCCCAGGGAGAACCGCGCGGAACGCAGCACCATCGATGTCTCGAACCAGGTCGGGGCCGCCACACGCCGCAACGACGCGTCCGCGATCGCGTCGTTGATCGCTCGTGCCTGGGGTTCCTTCGTCGCGAACGCGACGAGCGCGGAGCTGTCTATGACCACTCGCGCTCCATGTCATCCATGCCGGTGATCCGCTCGATCTCCTCCTTGGTGATCGGTGGCCCGGGCTTCACTTTCGGCCAGACCTTCGTCTCCATGAACTCCCAGAGTTCCCTGCGACGACGCTCCGATTCGCCCTCGTGCTGCGCGTCGAGTTCGGCGATCTTCGCTCGCGCGAGATCGCGCACGGCCGCCGTCTTGGTGGTGCCAAGTCGTTTGGCGACTTCGGTGACGAGGGCGACGGTCTCCTCGTCCTTCAGGTTGAGACCCATGAGCATGATTCTACCTTTGCGGCCCCGAAGGTAGAAATGGCGGTGACCAGGCCGATCTGTGCAGAACCGGGCCCTTCGTCCCTCGCGTCGGCGCGGCATCCACGATTGACTTGTCGCATGAGCTTCTTCGACTCCATCAAGACCGTGTTCCGCAAGTACGCCGAATTCGAGGGCCGCGCGACGCGCCCCGAGTTCTGGTGGTTCGCGCTGTTCAGCACCCTCGTGAGTTCTGCGCTGAGCACCCTCTTCGTGCCGGCCTTCGGCGGCGGCAGCTACCAGAACGGCGCCTTCACGATGCCGATGATGGGCAGCTATCCGAACCTCGCCGGCGTGTGGAGCATCGTCGTGCTGCTGCCGAGCCTCGCCGTGACGGTGCGCCGACTGCGGGATGCCGGGCACCAGTGGACCGAGCTCTTCTGGATCCTGCTCCCCATCGCCGGCCTCATCATCCTGATCGTGCGGCTGGCGGACCCGAGCGTGGCCGCCGCGGCTCCCGTCTCGCCCCCGGCGCAGGCTCCCGCCGCCCCGGTCGCCCCCGCACCTACCGCACCGGCCAAGGCCGCTCCCAAGACCACGACGACCAAGCCCGCGGCGAAGAAGCCGGAGGCATGATCATGGGCGAGTCGTCCGAGGCCATCCACGCGATGGACGCCGAGCAATGCTGGGCGCGGTTGCGCGGTGAGCAGCTCGGGCGGCTCGCGATGAGCGCCGGCGGCGAGATCGACATCTTCCCGATCAACTACGTGGTCGACGGCGAATCGCTCGTGTTCCGCACGGCGCCCGGCACGAAACTCGTCGAGGCCGTGATCAGCAGCCAGGTCGCGCTCGAGATCGACGGCCACACCGAGGCCGACGCCTGGAGCGTCGTCGCCAAAGGACCGGCCGCCCGGCTCGAGCACCAGGCCGAGATCGATGCCGCCGACGCACTGCCGCTCACGCCCTGGGCTCCAACCCTGAAGTACGCCTACGTGCGCATCACGCCGACGACGATCACCGGACGCTGGTTCGATCGGAGCGCGGAGCCCGAGCGCTCGCAGTTCTGATCAGATCAGGACCGCGAACAGCGTGGCCGCGAGCAGTCCGCCCACGCCGAGCAGCCACGCGGCCCGGCGGCGCGCGGCGGCGCGCACCGCGTCCTGCAGGCGCCCGAAGCGCGTCTCGAGACGCCGGGTCTCGTCGACGAGGTGCTCGGCGGTGTGCCAGGTGCCGCCCGTCGTCGCGCGGGCGACGAGGGCTGCGGCCGCGTCATCCGTCAACCGGCGCGGTCGGCGCAACAGCACGCGGGCCAGTTGCGGCGAGGCGAGCACGATCACGTCGAGCGGCCGGAACCTGCCGAACTGAAGGGACCCGGGGTCGACGATGGCGATGACGGGGGTGACATCGACCGTCTCGCCGACCCCGGTGCTGAGGAGCCGTGAGGCGCGAACGGCCTCGTGACGGGCATCGGCCAGGTGGTTGGTGCGGCGGCCGTTGACGAGCAGGCTGCCGTCCCCGACGATCACGCGCTGGCCGACGTGATCGCGAGTGTGGATGGTGAAGACCCCCGCCGGCCCGATGAGCAGCTGGGCGACGTCGGGATCGGCTGAGCACAGCATCCGCCAGCCCGCTGGAAGGGCTCGCAGCACTCTGGCGACCTGCAGCTCCCCGAGGGCGCCGCGGTACCACGCACGCGCGTCCGTGGTGAGCGGGCCGAGACCGAACAGCACGGCCGGGCGCGACTGCGGGCGGGCGGAGGCCTGGATGCGCAGGCACTCCGTCATGGCCACGGATGCCGCCGCGCGCACGCGCAGCGCAGGGCTGACGCCCTCGGCCCCCCGAACCAGCAGATCGGTCATCGTTTCCCCCCGGATGCGATGCCTCGAACCTAGCGACCGGCGCGCACGCCCCGGCAGCCCCACAACGGGGCGTGCACCTCCGGCGTCGGCGGGCCTCGTCTCGGTCACCGGGCTCGATGCACTGCTCCTCCCCAGCAGGCCACGGGTTCGACTTATCCCAAGATAAGCCGTTTGACCTGCATTTTTATCGTTGCGTTGCTAAACTCGGGGTATGAGTTCCTCAGCGGCATCACTTCTGCAGCGGGCCTCCGCCCTGCTTGCGGAGGTCGCGGCGCTGCCGGTTGCCTCGTTCTCGGACGAGGAGTTGTGCGCGCTCGCGATCGATGCCGAGGCCGCCGGCCGGTTCCTCGACGCCGTGCGCGCAACCGTGGCCGCCGAGATCGAGGAACGATCGCGCTTCGAACTCGGCGCCGAGTCGCTCGCGGTGCGCCTCGGTGCTCGCCGCGGGATCCATCTCATCGAGCAGCTCACCCTCGTCTCGCAGGCCGAGGCCGCGCGCCGAACCAGGCTCGGCGCGGCGATCCGGCCACGCACCTCGTTCTCCGGCGATCCGCTGCCCGCGATCCACCCGCACGTCGCCGAAGCGGTGCGCTCGGGCGCGATGGCGATGGATGCCGCGACCACCGTCGTCCGCTGCCTCGATCAGGCCGCGCGGCACCGCGCCGACCCCGCCGACCTCGACGCCGCCGAACGGGATCTCGTTGCCCAGGCCGCACACGACTCGGCCGATCTCGTGGCCGTCGCGGCCCGGGCGTGGCGCGCGGCGCTCGACCCCGATGGCTCGCAGCCGCGCGAGGAGGCGCTCCGGGAGCTCCGAGGCTTCACGCTCGGCCGAGAACGGGACGGCCTCACGCCGTTCTGGGGAGCGTGCGATCCGTTGTCCGCCGCCCAGCTCAAAGCGGCATTCGCGGAGTCGACCGCCCCCGACGCCGGGCCGCGCTTCCTCAGCGCCGAGGACGCGGAACGCGGCGCCCGGGTCGAGGCGACCCCCGATGGCGACCTCGTCGAGCGCATCAGCGACCCGCGCACTCGCGAGCAGCGCCAGCTCGACGTGCTCCTCGGGCTGCTCACGGCGGGTATCCGCTCGACCGGGGTCGGCAGCACCGCCACCGTCATGGTCAACGTGAGCCTCGAAGACCTCGAATCCGGCCGCGGCACCGGCTGGCTGGACGACGTGGCCGAGCCCGTGAGCGCAGCGACCGTCCGCGAACTCGCCTGCGACGCGGGCATCCATCGCGTCGTGCTCGGGTCCAACGGCGAGGTCCTCGCCCTCGGCCGCCGCGAGCGCTCGTTCACCCGGGCGCAGCGACGCGCACTCGGCTCCCGGGACGGCGGATGCGTCTGGCCGCAGTGCACGGCGCCACCGAGCTGGTGTCACGCCCATCACATCGTGGAATGGTCGAAAGGCGGCCGCACCGACATCGACAACGGCGCACTGCTGTGCTCGGCGCATCATCACATGCTCCACAGCTCACCCTTCACGATGAGCATGGTCGACGGGAGGCCGCGCCTGCTCGCGCCGCCATGGCTGAACCCCCAGGGCGAGTGGCGCGTGCTCGGCCGCTCCCGAGTGCGCATGACGCGTCGGGTGCAGGAGCGGCTCGAACGCGCTGCCTGACACCGCGGGACGCTCGGCCTGACTGCGTCGCGGGACGTAGTGTGATGCTGTGAACGAAGCGCTCGCCCTCGACGTGCTGCTCGTGCTGGTGCTGCTCGCCTACGTCGTCTACGGGGTGCGGCACGGCCTCTCGCGCACGGTCTTCGTGATCGCAGGCGTCATCGGCGGGGTCGTCGCCGCGTACTTCCTCGCCCCTATCGTCGGCGCCTGGGTGCCCGTGCCGTTCCTGCGCCCCGGTGTGACGATCCTGGTGGCGATCGGCCTCGTGATCGCCGGCCACGCGCTCGGCAGCGCGATCGGCCGCGGCGTGCGCCGAGGGGTCGAGCAGACGCCGCTCGGCGGCCTCGACCGCCTCCTCGGCGGGCTGGTCGCGGGGGTCGCCGCCGCCCTCGTGACCTCGATGCTCGCCTTCAGCGTCGCCCAGCTCGGCGTGCCGCTGCTGTCGCGCGCGATCCTTGGCTCGACGGTGCTGCGGGTCATCACCGGCCTGACCCCCGACCCCGTCGAGGCCTTTCTGGCCCAGGTGCGTAGCGCCGTCATGGCGGGCAGCCTGCCCGTGATCGAGGGCGCGATCGGGGTGACCGGTGAGCCGAGCATCCCCCAGGTCGATACCGGCAGCGCCGCCCTCGACGCCGCCGCCGCCTCAGTGGTGCGCATCACCGGCAACGCCTACGCGTGCGGGCAGTCGCAGTCCGGCACGGGGTTCGTGATCGCCGACGATCGCGTGATCACCAACGCCCACGTGCTGGCCGGGGTGACCGAACCGGTCATCGAGGCTCCCGACGGGCAGGTGCTCAGCGGCAGCGTGGTCTACTTCGACCCGGTCGATGACCTCGCCGTGATCGCGGTCCCCTCGCTCGACGCTCAAGCGCTGCCGACCACCTCGACGCTCGCCGAGGGGACGGATGCCGCGTTCCAGGGCTACCCCTACGGCGGCCCCTTCTCCTCCGGAGCCGCCGAGGTGCTGTCCGTCTCCGTCGCCCGCGTGCAGGACATCTACGGCAGCGCGAGCGCCCCGCGCGAGATCTACACGCTCGCAGCGGACGTGCGGGAGGGCAACTCGGGCGGCCCGCTGCTGAGTCTCGACGGCCGCGTGGCCGGGGTGATCTTCGCCAGAAGCGGCGACACAGCCAACGTCGGCTACGCCGTGACGATGACCGAGTTCGAGCCCGTCGCGGCGCAGGCCTCGGCCATGGATGCCGCGGTGCCGACCGGGGCGTGCATCGGCGGTTAGTCGTCGAGCTTGCCCTCGAAGCGCAGCCGCTCGGGGTCGGCGGCATCGCCCGGGCAGGCATCCAGCTCGGTGTCGGTCGCCGTGCCGAAGGCGCTCCAGCTCCAGTTGTTGCCGAGCCCGGAGAGGTCGTCGCCGGAGAGCGTCGCGGTGATCGTCGTGCCCTCGACCCGCACGTCATCGAGATCGAGGTCCTGCTCGTCGTCGCCGTCCCAGACGAAGAAGCGATCGAGCATGCCGTTCGTGAACCCGATCGAGACCTGATAGGCCGCGCGGCCGTTGCGGCTCTGGGCGACGAACCCGACACCGGACTCCCCCGCGGGCAGGGCGCCCGCGAGCAGGAAGCGCGCGACGAGATCGCCGTCGTCCTCGTCGAGGGCGACCGTGTCGAGGTCGACGGTGCCGGCATCCGCGAGCGCGTCGACGCACTCGTTGGGGCCGGGCTCCGGTCTCGGCGCGGGCGGCGCGGCGGGCGCGGGCGGCGAGACGGCGGTCGGGACGGGTGTCG
>JBAQPI010000194.1:0-12394 GCA_049305635.1 Rhodoglobus sp.
TGAAGTTTCTCAACCCGGACGCGCGGCGAGGTGATATCAAGAGCAGATGACCGAGCTCGATCCGCGCCGCGTCGTCGATCCCGAACTCCTCGGCGCCCTCGCCGTGGTCGGCGGGGTCTTCCCGTCGACGATCACCCCGGACCTGATCCCCTTCATGCGAAAGAGCCGGAGTGCGATGGCGGGACTGGTCAGGCCCGGAAGGCTGCGAAGAAGATCGCGGGCATCTTCAGCCACGACGGGGATCCGGCGTAGCCGGCGAGCCGGCGTCCTGTGGTGGAGGCGGTGCGCGCCTGTACGAACCACGGCGGCTTCGGGAACAGGGTGAACTCCCCATGCGCGAAGGATCGCGGGAACGGGCGGAAAGGTCCGCGCACGACGGTCCGCTCGGGGCCGTCGATGAGGAACGCGTTGTGCACTACTCCGATTCCGCTCTGCACATCGTTGATGGTGGCGCCGGGGAACGCGCCCCACGGCGCGGCCGCAGTGAGGAAACCGAGCCCGGTCCAGGCGTTGATGCCGATCGTTCCGTATCGAAGCGTGGCGATCGCGTCGAGGAACCCGGCTCCCAGCTGCTTGATCACCTTCGGTTCGGCGATCACGTTGGCGCCGAGTGTGCCCACGAATTCCTCGTTCGCGAGCGCGACGGCCGCGTCGAGGAATTCCTGGCCGGTGCCGCCGACCTCGACGACCCCGAGCACCGGCGAGAAGTACTCCGTCGACAGCACATCCGACGCGTCATCGTCTGCTTTGACGTCAATGAGCAGGCGGCAGCCGTCCGGGCCGAGGCGCTCCGCCGTCGGATAGGACGACGCAGCCGCCTCCAGGCGGGTGTCACTTCCCGGGTACCAGGCTGGTCGAGCCGGTGCCGCTTGCAGTGCGCGCCGGAGTTCTGCGAGGAAGTCCTCCTTCTGTGGCCAGTCCCGGCTGACCACGACGACTTGCCCGGCGATGCAGTTGTACCCGCCGTTGTGCAATCGCTGGGTGACGACGTGCTCGGCCTGGTAGCGCAGGTCGCGCTTCGTCCAGGAACTCGGGACCACGATGATCGGAGACACGCCCCCGAGCTCGGAGGTAATCGGTTTGGTGAGCAGGGGGGTCGCCGCGGCTCGACGGCTGGCGGCATCGGCGCCGGTTCCCCACACGATCGCGTCGTGGGTTGCCGCGCTGCCAGTGATGTGGACGTGGGCGATGCCCTTGTGGTGAGCGAGGTACCCCCCGACGTCTCCCCCGCCTTGCACGATCTTCACGACCCCGAATTCGATAAGCGGCGCGAGCGCCTTCTCGAAGACCGGCAGCATGTTGCTCATCACGGGGTTCAGCTTCAGCAGTGCCGAGCGGTTGTTGGCGACGACTTCGTACAGCACGTCGAGAGCGGGGATCGCGGTGATGTTGCCGGCGCCGAGCACCAGCCCCACGCCGCCGGACTTGGTGGGGGTGAGCTCACCCAGACCCGCTGCCGCTCGCACCTCGGCCGGAGTGGACCCGGGCTTCATCCACACTTCGGCGCTGAAGCCATGCAAGAGCAGCCACTCGTGTGCGTTGGCCGGCAGGATCTGGATCGACACGCGCCCTCCGGGTGCTGTGCCGAAGCGGGATCTCGCCAACGGGCTGATGCCTTTGGCAAGTGAGGCGATCGAGTGCGCCAGCGTCCCGGCACCCGCGATTCCCGCGTAGGGTCCGGAGATCCATTCCTCACCGACGAGAGAAGAGGCAGGATCGAGCCCCTTGATCGCGGAGGCGGTCTCGGCCCACTGTCGGGCGTTCGCCGTCATCGTCGTGTGCACTGCTGCGAGCAATCGTGCGCGCTCTGGTAGGGGGGTCGCGGCCCAGCGCTCAGCTCCCGCAGCCAAGTCCGCGATGTGGGCATCGAGGTCGCCGCGCTGCGATGCGTCCAGAGCCGGGGCATCGGAGGTCGTGGGGCTGGGGGTGATCATTCAATCTCCTTTGATTGTCGTCGGCCCTGCGCGCGGTGGCGGGCCTGGGCTCCAGTATCGACCTTCGTGCCGTTGAGACCTATGGGCGGTGCCGCGACTTTGCGCCGGGTGCGTTGTGCCGTCGCACAACGAAGGAGGTGCCGTTCCGCCGTATAGTTGGCCCATGGGACGCGATGTCGCACTGCGGGAGGGTGCCCTGCCGGGGGTGATCAGCGACGATGCGCACGCCCTGTTCTCAAGTGTGGCGGAGTCACTCGATCAACTCACCGACGGGGTCGTCGCCGACATCACGCGCGGTGAAGAGGCGTACTCGGCCAGCGGACTCAGTGACGAGATCCTCAGAAGAATCGTGCGCGACAACATCGATGCGATCCTGCGGCACCTCTTGGGTACCAGCCTGTCTCTGGACGCCCCGCGTATGGCCGGCCGGGTGAAGGCCGAGTACGGGATCCCCATGGCCGGCTTGCTGCACGCCTACCGGCTAGCGGCGCTGCGGATGTGGGACTCCATGATGGCACTTGCCACGACAGCGGAGGGTTCCGCGGCCCTGCTGAGCGCCTCATCAGGGTTCTGGGAGCTTATCGATCGCTATTCGGGCGTGGCCGCTGATACCTACCGGGAGGTTGTCGAGGAGCGGCAGCGCAAGGACCAACATAGCAAGAGTGTGCTCCTGCTCAGCATCCTCGAGGGGGACTTCTCGGGTGAGATCGCACCCGCCGGTCGGGCGTTGGGCCTGCCCGAGAACGGGAGGTACGCCGTTCTCGCGCTTGAGATGAGCGACGCGGGCGAGAACGCACGGGTCGCTGTCGGCGAACGTTTGCGAGCGGCCGGCATTGCATCGGCATGGACGCCGTGGAAAGGAGAGTATCTCGGCCTGCTGGCCGGTGGCCCGAGTACCGATGTGGTGGACACCCTGCAACTGATGGATGGGTCGGTGCAGTCGCGTGTCGGCGTCAGCCTGCCTTTCCTCGTGCTCGAACATGCCCAAACCGCCGTCACTCAGGCACTCCTTGCGCTCAGATGTGTGCCTCCGACGAGTACGGGAATCCACGCATACGGTTCGGCACCGATCGACACCATGCTCGCAGCACAACCCAGGTACGCCGCGGAGCTGCGTGACCGCGCTCTGGGCACCTTGTCGAAACTCGACGAGGACGACGCTCGAGTACTGCTTGAGACGCTCCAGACGTGGTTCGCCACTGATGGATCTACGGTGGCGTGCGCCCGGGAACTGCACTGCCACCGCAACACGGTGCTCCACCGTCTTGGGCGCATTGCCCAGTTGACCGGGAGGTCAGTGATGAAACCGCAGGAAGCCGCGGAACTCTTCATCGCTCTGCGTGCCATGCTCCTCACTGGCGGGCTGGGGCCGCTGGCCCGATCGCCGGTCGTCGCTGGGGCGGCGCACTGACGGAGGGCCCCCGCCGCCCGCACGGGAACGCTACGACGCGCGCGCCCGCAACTCGTTGCGGAGGATCTTGCCAGACGTGCTCTTGGGGATGGAATCGACGAACTCCACGACCCTCACCTTCTTGTGCGGTGCGAGGTGTTCTGCGACGAACGCCATGACCTCGGGTGCGGTGAGCTCGACATCGGGCTGGGTGACGACAAACGCCTTCGGGACCTCGCCCGCGTCCTCGTCCGGGTGTCCGATAACGGCAACATCGGCAATGCCGGGGTGCGTGAGCAGCAGCGCTTCAAGCTCCGCCGGAGCGACCTGGTAGCCCTTGTACTTGATGAGCTCCTTGAGTCTGTCGACGATCCACACGACGCCGTCGCTGCCGATGCGTGCCACATCTCCGGTGTGGAGGAACCCGTCCGCGTCCAATGTCGTCTCGGTCGCCTCCTTGTTGTTGAGGTAGCCGACCATGACGTTGGGACCCTTGACGAGCAACTCGCCAGGCTCCGACAGCCCCGCGTCGGGCAGGTCGACCTCGTCGCCGGTGATGGTGTCGACGATCCTGGTCTCAACATTCGGCACGGCCAACCCGATCGAGCCGACGGAGATATCCTCCCTGGCACGAGGGATGACGTGCGAGATGGGGCTCATCTCGGTCATCCCGTAACCCTGCAGGACCCGCACTCCCAAACGGCTTTCGAGCGCCCGCCCGAGAGCCTCGTCCAGCGCCGCAGCGCCGGAGAGTATGACCTCCAGGCTGGAGAGGTCGTACTGGTCGACGAGGGGATGCTTGGTGAGGGCGACGGCGATGGGTGGTGCGATGAACACGTAGGTGCACTTCTCATCCTGGATAATGCGCAGGAACTCGGCGAGGTCGAAGCGGGGCTGGGTGACGACCCGCGCCCTGGCCTTCAGAGAAAGGTTCAACAGCACCGTCATGCCATAGATGTGGAAGAAGGGCAGCACCGCCAACACCGTGTCGTGCTGTGACACGACGGTCATGGGTGCCGCCTGCAGTACGTTCGAGACGAGGTTGCGGTGAGTGAGCATTACCCCTTTGGGTTTTCCCGTCGTCCCCGATGAGTAGGGAAGCACCGCCAGGTGAGTGGCGGGGTCGAAGGAGATGTCCGGTGCGGCATGCGCCGACGACAGAAGATCGGCAGCACTTGTATAGCCTTCAGCCCCATCCATCACGATGATCTGATCGCGCTCTAGGCCGCCCGCCGCTGCACCGGCGGCGACCGCCGGAAGCAGCGGGGAGACGGTGATGATGAGCTTCGCACCGGAATCCCGCAGCTGGTTCGCGATCTCGTCGGAGGTGTAGAGCGCATTGACCGTCGTCGCCGTGGCGCCGGCGCGGAGGATACCGTGGAAGGCCGTGACAAAGGCAGGTGAGTTCGGGGCCTGCAACGCGACGACGTCGCCGACTCCGATGCCCCGGGCGGCGAGTGCACCGGCGAATGCGTCGACCTGCTGCCGCAACGCGGCATAGGTCACAGGTGCGCCACTGGGTCCGTCGACCACCGCGACGAGTGCTGACTCTTCGTCCGTGAGACTGCCGAAGATGAAGTCATAGACGCTCGCGTCGGGGATGTCGATATCGGGATACGGGCTCTTGATCGTCATGCGTGGTCCTCTCGATCTTCATTGGTCGATTTCGTACGTCCACCGACATCCAGCGGGTCAAGTGCTACTGGCGCAGTGGCCCTCACGGCGCGGGAACTGCAAGCTCGGCGCGGCGAGAGGCGGTCCGTCATCGAAACTCCTTGCACGCCATTCTGTCCGAGATTCAGTCTCGGACACCCGAGACGCCGTGTCAATAGTCGTTTCGGGCGAGTATCCTCGGGTTCATGCGCAGCACCCTGGGAGACCTCACGATACGAGAGGCACTACAGGTGTTCCGCGAGAAGGGATTCGACGCGACAACCGCTGAAGATCTCGCAGAGGCCAGCGGCATCAGCCGCGCGACGTTCTTTCGCCGCTATCGCTCCAAGGTGGATGTGCTGTTCGCCGATCACGACGCCCTCCTCGAACGGGTCGAGAATCTCTTGGCGCGTTCGTCCGGTGATCCTTATGCCGTCATCTGCGACGCCGCGGAGTATGTGCTCGGCCAGCTTCTCTCCGACCCCGATATCGCGCGAGCCCGGTACGAGCTGGTTCATACGGTTCCCACGCTCCGCGAACGCGAGATCCTGAATATCCGACGGTACGAGCTCCTGTTTGTCCAGTACCTGCGACGGATTTCTCCCCGTGGGGACCCAGACCTGGCGGCGGGGTTCGCTGCGGCGGTCGTCGCGGTACACAACGCTGCCCATAAGGAGTGGCTCAGCGGCGACTCCGGCGTTTCCCCCGAGTCGTTGGGGGTTCGCGTCCGTCGGATTGCGGCGCGGTTCCGCGAGACGGATCCGAATCGGCCGGCCAGCGGGCATGTGATCGCCGTGCGATTCGATGACGGCGCTCCGCGCGGTCAGGTGCTCGCGCGCCTCAGGGAACTACTCGACGAGACCTGAGCGGCTGGCCGGCGAGCTTCGCGAGCTCCCTCGGGGCGCGCGGGATTGCACAAGGGGCCGAGAACGTTGAAGACGGTCGGGATGCCGAGTTCCCATCGCTCGGCCCGCAACCACAGTCTCGTCAGCGCGATCGGCCGCCGCCAGCAGGTGAGGCACACCTCAAGCGGTCGTATCGAGACTCGAATCAGGCCTGTTCTGGGGGCGCACCGGCTCCGATGGCGACTTCTGCTCGGCGGTGTTGCCGTCGGCGCGATGTCGCGGATGATCGTGCGAGGGATCCTCGCGGTGGTGGATGATCGGCGATCCGGAGGACTCCCCCACCGGAGAGTCCGGGTAGATGCTGCGGGTCTCCGCCCGGCGATTGGGCCCGGTGAACCAGTCGGAGAGGTAGATCTTCGGCAGCATCTTGGCGATCGAGAGCACGACGTACACGATCGTGTTGATGGCGACGAAGGTGGCGAGCACCAGGAAGAACTGCGAGTGCAGGAACGACTCCGGCAGCAGGATGCCCGTCGGCAGCGCCCTCATGGTCGCATGCTCTCCGTGCTCGGGCTCGTCCTGCGGGGGGCGATGCCCCACGAGGCCTTCCTGCCGAGCGTGAGGTCGAGGTTGCCCCTCAGATGCACGAGGCTCAGGAACATGTCGTAGAGCATCTCCGGCACGAGCAGCACCGCCAGCAGGCGTGCGCGCCAGCCGCCCTTCCACACCGTAACGACCTTCTCGAGGATGAAGATGCCGCCGATCCCGAGCCAGAACGGGAACCAGACCCAGGTGTCCACCGACACCAGCATGAGAACCGTCAGCACGAAGAAGGCGCCGAGCGCAATGACCCCGTACCCGAGGCCCAGCTGCTGAGCCCAGTACCGCAGCGTCGCGGGTGTCATGCCGTAGGCACCGATGTTCTCGAGCGCCCCGCGCTGCCAGCGCAGGCGCTGCCGCCAGAGCGCACTGAGCGTCGGCATCACCTCGGTGACGACGGTGCATTGCGCCGGCGAGATGATGAGCGCTCCGAGGGACTTCAGCGCGATCGTGATCTCGTTGTCCTCGGTCAGCGCCGCGGTGTCATAGACGCCCCCGTGCTCCCCCGGAATCGTCACTCCACGCGCCTCCGCGACGGCGCGCAGCGCCCTGGGCCGGAAGATCGACGCGGTGCCGGTGAGCACGAACACCTTGCCCCGGCGACGCTTCATGTAGCGGGCATAGCGGAAGTACTCGTTGCGCTGGAACTGCCCCAGCAGGCCGCCGCCCTCGTCTCCGTAGAACAATCCGCCCACCGCCATGAGCGCCCGGTCGTCGGCGAAGCGCCGCACCGCCACCTCGAGGAAGCCGTCGTCGAGTGCGGTGTCGGCATCCATGACCATCACCAGTTCGTTCTCGCCCTGCCCGGGCAGCAGTGCGGCGAGCACCTGATTGAGCGCCCCGGCCTTCTTGTGCGTGTTGCCGACCGACTCGATCACCTCGACGCCGCCGGCCCGCGCGATCCTCACCGTCGCGTCCGTGCAGTTGTCGGCGACGACGATCACCCGCTCCGGCCGCCTGGACTGGGCCAGCAACGAGGTGAGGGTTCCGGCGATGAGCTTCTGCTCGTTGTGAGCCGGGATGAGCACCGTGAGGGTCACGGGACCCGCGAAGACCCCGCGCGTCTTGTCCATCACGAGCTTCGCCGCGAGCGGGTAGTGACTCGCGTCCGTGGAGCGCCGCGAGCGGTTGAACACCCGTCGCTCGAGCAGCGCGATCGCGGCGGCGAACAGCAGCGCGATCGCGATCGCGGCGAGAATGGCCCGCAACGGCGGGGCCTGAGTGTTGTAGAACACCTGCCAGACGCCGACGAGCACGCCCTCCGTCGGCCGATCGGTGGCCGTGGGGTCGTTCGCGGCGATCGCGAACCACAGCAGCAGGGCCCCGGCGATCGCTGTCCCCGCGATCACCAGGCCCACCGTTCGGTTCAACCGCCCCCGCCCCATGCGGTCACGCTAGCAGCCCGTCGGTCTCGCGGCCTGTCCCCCGGGAGAGTCCCGCGCCGGGGACGCGCTCGGTAGGGTCGCACCATGACGCGGTACGTTCTCGCCATCGACCAGGGCACGACGAGCAGCCGGGCGATCGTGTTCGGCCGTGCTGGCACTCCCGTCGCCACGGCACAGCTCGAGCACCGGCAGATCCTCCCCGGCGCGGGCCGGGTCGAGCACGACGCCGCGGAGATCCGCGACAACGTCGTCGACGTCATCGGACGGGCACTCGCCGCCGCGAATGCCACGAGCTCGGACATCGCCGCCGTCGGCATCACCAACCAGCGCGAGACCACGGTGGTCTGGGATCGAGCGACCGGCGAGCCGATCACCAACGCCATCGTCTGGCAGGACACGCGCACCCAGGACATCGTCGACCGGGTGGCGGCCGGCGACCCCGACCGACTGCGCAAGCGGACCGGGCTGCCACTGGCGACCTATTTCTCCGCGAGCAAGATCGCCTGGATCCTCGAGCACGTGGACGGGGCGCGCGCCCGCGCCGAGGCCGGCGAACTCGCCTTCGGCACGATCGACAGCTGGGTGCTCTGGAATCTCACCGGCGGCCCGGACGGCGGCGTCCACGCCACGGATGTCACGAACGCGAGCCGCACCTTGCTCATGGACCTCAGCACGCTCGAGTGGGATCCGGCCCTGCTCGAAGAGTTCGGCATCCCCCGCTCGCTGCTGCCGGAGATCCGTTCCTCGTCCGAGGTGTACGGCACGGGTCACGCCTCCGGGCCGCTCGCGGGCGTTCCGGTGGCCGGCATCCTCGGCGATCAGCAGGCGGCGACCTTCGGGCAGGCCGCGTTCTCCCCCGGTGAATCGAAGAACACCTACGGCACCGGCAACTTCCTGATCGTCAACACGGGCGAGCAGATCGTGCACTCGCGCAACGGGCTCATCACGACCGTCGCGTACCGCCTCGGCGAGGCGGCGCCGAACTACGCCCTCGAGGGCTCCATCGCCGTGACCGGCTCCCTCGTGCAATGGCTGCGGGACAACCTCGGCATCATCTCGCACGCGAGCGAGGTCGAGGCGCTCGCAGGGAGCGTCGAGGACAACGGCGGCGTCTACTTCGTGCCGGCGTTCTCCGGACTCTTCGCCCCCCACTGGCGGCCGGACGCGCGCGGCGCCATCCTGGGCCTCACGCGCTTCGCCAACAAGGGGCACATCGCGCGCGCGGCCCTCGAGGCGACCGCGTTCCAGACCCGGGACGTGCTCGCCGCCGCCGACGCCGACTCCGGCGTGCCCATCCCCGAACTCAAGGTCGACGGCGGCATGGTCGGCAACGAAACGCTCATGCAGTTCCAGGCCGACATCCTCGGAGTGCCGGTGATCCGCCCCGTCGTGACGGAGACCACGGCGCTCGGTGCCGCCTACGCGGCCGGCCTCGCGGTCGGCTTCTGGAAGGACCTCGACGAGCTGCGCTCGAACTGGCGGGAGGATCGGCGCTGGAACCCGGCGATGAGGGCTGAGGAGCGCGATCGACTCCTGCGCTCCTGGGCGAAGGCCGTCACCAAGACCCTGGATTGGGTCGAGTAGCACGACTCAGCGGCGGGTCGCGGCGACCCACTCCTGCAGCTTCTTCGCGGCGGCCCCGGAGTCCACAGCACCGGCCGCTTGGACCATCCCGGCGGCGAGCCGGTCGACGATCGGCTCCTGCTGCAGTTCCGGGTCCTGCGCGAGGGCGAACGCCGCCAGCCCGGCCGCGGCGTTGAGCAGGATGACGTCGCGCACCGGCCCTGGCTCCCCCGCGAGCACGCGACGGGCGACGCCGGCGTTGTGCTCCGGATCCTTGCCGAGCAGATCCTGGATGTCGGCGCGCTCGATCCCGAGCTCCCTCGGGTCGAGGTCGTGCTCGGTCACGAACCCGCGGGACACCTCCCAGATGTGGCTGTGACCGGTGGTCGTGAGCTTGTCGATCCCGTCATCGCCGCGGTAGACGAGCGCAGTCGCGCCTCGCGTGCGGAAGACGCCGACCACCAGCGGCACGCGCTCGAGCGAGGCGACGCCGACCGCCGAGGCCTCGGGGCGCGCGGGATTGCACAAGGGGCCGAGAATGTTGAAGACGGTCGAGATGCCGAGTTCCCTGCGGGTGGGCCCGGCGTGCCGGAAGCCCGGGTGGAACAGGGCCGCGTGCGCGTAGGTGATGCCGGTCTCCACGAGCACTTCGGCCACGCGGATGGGCGGGATGTCGAGGTCGAGCCCGAGCGCCTGCAGCACGTCCGAGGCGCCCGAGGCGGAACTCGCGCCGCGATTGCCGTGCTTGACCACGGGGACCCCCACGGCGGCCGCGATGATCGAGGCGATCGACGAGATGTTCAGCACCGCGCCATGCGGATCCCCGCCGGTGCCGACGATGTCGAGCACCATGGGGTCCACCGCGAGCGGCTGAGCGTCCTCGAGGATGGCATCCCGGAAGCCGACGATCTCATCGACCGTCTCCCCCTTGACTCGCATCGCGACGAGCATCCCCGCCAACTGGGCGGATGTCGCCTCCCCCGTCATCACCGAGCGCATCGCCCACGATGCCTCGTCGATCGAAAGGTCCTGACCGTCGACGAGGGACCCGAGGATGCCCGCCCAGCTGTGCTCACGCGCCATGTCTCGAAATCCTAGCGATCCGACCACGACCGGCCGAGCGAATGCGAAAACGGCAGGGTCGATATCGGCCATAATGGGTGAGTGACCACAGCCTCGCTCCCAGGTTCCATCGGAACTCCCTCGGTCAGTCGCCCGAACGCCGTGGCCGTCGGCACCATCGTCTGGCTCGGCAGTGAAGTGATGTTCTTCGCCGGACTGTTCGCGATGTACTTCACGCTCAGGTCGATGTCCCCCGAGTTGTGGTCGGAGCAGACCGCCAAGCTCAACATCCCCTTCGCGACCGTCAACACGATCGTGCTCGTGCTCAGCTCCGTCACCTGCCAGTTCGGCGTGTTCGCCGCCGAGCGTCTGCAGGCTCGCCGCACCGGCAACCTCGCCCAGTTCTGGAAGTGGGGCATGGTCGAGTGGTTCTTCCTGACCTACGCCATGGGTGCCGTCTTCGTCACCGGGCAGATCTACGAGTACGCGACGCTCGTGTCCGAGTACGTGACCCTCTCGAGCGACTCCTACGGTTCCGCGTTCTACATCACGACGGGCTTCCACGGCCTGCACGTCACCGGCGGACTGATCGCCTTCCTGCTTGTCATCGGCCGCGCCTTCGCGGTCAAGCACTTCGGCCACAAGGAGGCGACCACGGCGATCGTGGTGTCTTACTACTGGCACTTCGTTGACGTGGTGTGGATCGGCCTCTTCCTGGTCATCTACGTCCTCAGATGAGAACGGAATCGCGAGAAATGGCCCAGGTAAAACCGACCCGCAGGATGCGTCCGGCCGGTCGCCGTCACCCGCTCGCCACGGTCGCCCTGATCGCGGTCGGGCTGCTCGGCACCGGTGGCGCGTATGCGCTGTTCAGCACGAGCGCCACCGCGGAGACGAGCGCCGCCGCGGAGGCGCAGCTCGAGGGGGGCCAGAAGCTCTTCGCCGCGAACTGCGCGACCTGCCACGGCATGAACCTCGAGGGCACGGCGCAAGGCCCTTCGCTCATCGGCGTCGGTGCGGCCGCGGTCGACTTCCAGGTCGGCACCGGTCGCATGCCGCTCGCGATCACCGGCCCGCAGGGCGAGGCGAAGCCGGTGCAGTTCACGGCTGAGCAGGTCAAGGCCCTCGCGGCGTACGTCGCCTCGCTCGCGCCCGGCCCCGCCATCCCCGATGAGGCGTACCTCTCGGGCGGCGATCTCGCCGAGGGCGCGGAACTGTTCCGCATCAACTGCGCCATGTGCCACAACGTCGCCGGTGCCGGCGGCGCCCTCACCGAGGGCAAGTTCGCTCCCCCGCTCGGCGGCGTCGCGGGCGTGCACATCTACGAGGCCATGGTGACCGGCCCGCAGAACATGCCGGTGTTCAACGACGCGAACATCACGCCGGAGCAGAAGGCCGCGATCATCTCGTACCTGCAGTTCCTCGACGAGTCGCCGTCGGTCGGCGGTTTCGGGCTCGGCGACCTCGGGCCCGTCTCGGAGGGCCTCTTCATCTGGATCTTCGGGCTCGGCGCGATCGTGGGCATCACGATCTGGCTCACGGCGAAGTCGAACTAGGGCAAGGGAAGCGCATGGCCAACGATCACGACGAGAAGTCGATGGGCACGCCTGGTTCGTCCATCGAGAAGTACGGCGACACGCCGCCCTCGGCGGGCATCGCCGTCGTCTCGCAGGATGAGGTCCCCAACCCCGGGTTCCCGCCGTACCGTCCCCGCGTAACGGACCTCGATCCCGCCAAGGAACGTCAGCAGGAGCGCCGCGTCGCAGGCCTCTTCCTGCTCTCCATCGTCGGCACGGTCGCGGCCATCGTCGCCTACATCGCCTTCCCGATCGTCCCCGGTGACCTGGGCTCGGTGCGGCTGAACAACCTGCTGCTCGGAGTCTCCATCGCGCTCGCGACGCTCACGATCGGCATCGGCGCCGTGCACTGGTCGAAGGCGCTCATGGACGGCCACGACCTGGT
>JBAQPI010000195.1:0-3830 GCA_049305635.1 Rhodoglobus sp.
GGGCAGCAGCAGCGCGCTGAGGACGGCGACGAGCAGTCCGAGCGCAGCGGCCGCAACCGCTACCGCGATCGCAAGCGCGGTCGTGGCCCGATCGGCGACGACTTCGAGCCCGAGATCACCGAGGACGACGTGCTCATCCCGGTCGCCGGCATCCTCGACGTGCTCGACAACTACGCCTTCGTGCGCACCTCCGGCTACCTGCCGGGCAACAACGACGTCTACGTCTCGCTCGGCCAGGTCAAGAAGTACAACCTGCGCAAGGGCGACGCGGTCGTCGGCGCCATCCGTCAGCCGCGTGAGGGCGACCAGGGCCAGTCCCGCCAGAAGTACAACGCCCTCGTGAAGATCGACTCGATCAACGGCCTGCCGGTCGAGGAGGCCGCCAACCGCGTCGAGTTCGCCAAGCTCACCCCGCTCTACCCGCAGGAGCGCCTGCGCCTCGAGACGGAGCCGGCCAAGCTCTCGACCCGCATCATCGACCTCGTGTCCCCGATCGGCAAGGGCCAGCGCGGCCTCATCGTCTCCCCGCCCAAGGCAGGCAAGACGCTCGTGCTGCAGGCGATCGCCAACGCGATCTCCAAGAACAACCCCGAGGTGCACCTCATGGTCGTGCTCGTCGACGAGCGACCAGAAGAGGTCACCGACATGCAGCGCACGGTCAAGGGCGAGGTCATCGCCTCCACCTTCGACCGGCCGGCGGAAGACCACACGACCGTCGCGGAGCTCGCGATCGAGCGCGCCAAGCGACTCGTCGAGCTCGGCCACGACGTCGTCGTGCTGCTCGACTCCATCACGCGCCTCGGTCGTGCATACAACCTCGCGGCCCCGGCCTCCGGTCGCGTGCTCTCGGGCGGGGTGGACTCATCGGCGCTCTACCCGCCGAAGCGCTTCTTCGGCGCCGCGCGCAACATCGAGGAGGGCGGTTCGCTCACCATCATCGCCACCGCGCTCGTGGAGACCGGATCCAAGATGGACGAGGTCATCTTCGAGGAGTTCAAGGGCACCGGCAACATGGAGCTGCGTCTCTCGCGTCAGCTCGCCGACAAGCGGATCTTCCCCGCGGTGGATGTCAACGCATCCGGAACCCGCCGCGAGGAGATGCTCATGGGCGCCGACGAGGTCAAGGTCACCTGGAAGCTGCGTCGCGCGCTCGCCGGGCTCGACCAGCAGCAGGCGCTCGAGATCGTGCTCGGCAAGCTCAAGGAGACCTCCTCGAACGTGGAGTTCCTCATGCAGATCCAGAAGTCGATGCCCACCGCGGGCGGCGGCGACAAGGAGTAGCGATGTTCGAGTCAGTGCAGTCGCTGCTGGCCGAACACGACGAGCTCCAGGCCCAGCTGGCCGACCCGGACCTCCACTCGGACCCGGTCAGGAGCAAGAAGGTCAACCGGCGCTATGCCGAGCTCTCGCGCATCGTCGCGGCCTACCACGACTGGCGGCAGCTCACCGACGACCTCGCGGCCGCCCGGGAGATGGCCGCCGAGGACGCATCGATCGCCGACGAGATCCCCGGCATGACCGAGGCGCTCGATGCGGCGCAGGAGAAGCTGCGTCGGCTGCTCATCCCGCGCGACCCCAACGACGCACGCGACGTCATCATGGAGATCAAGATGGGGGAGGGCGGCGCGGAGTCGGCGCTCTTCGCCGGCGACCTGCTGCGGATGTACCTGCACTACGCCGAGTCCAAGAAGTGGAAGACCGAGATCATCGAGCAGACCGTCAGCGACCTCGGCGGCATCAAAGACGTGCAGCTCGCGTTCAAGGGCAGCTCCACCGACCCGGCCGAGGGCGTGTGGGCGCACCTCAAGTACGAGGGCGGCGTGCACCGCGTGCAACGCGTGCCGGCCACCGAGTCGCAAGGGCGCATCCACACCTCGGCAGCGGGCGTGCTCGTCTTCCCCGAGGTCGACGAGCCCGAAGAGGTCGAGATCAGCCAGAACGACCTCAAGATCGACGTGTACCGCTCGAGCGGACCCGGCGGCCAATCGGTCAACACCACCGACTCCGCCGTGCGCATCACCCACCTCCCCACCGGCATCGTCGTGGCCATGCAGAACGAGAAGTCTCAGCTGCAGAACCGCGAGGCCGGCATGCGCGTGCTGCGCGCCCGCATCCTCGCCCGCTACCAGGAGGAGGCGGATGCCGAGGCCAGCGAGTACCGCAAGTCCCAGATCCGTACGATGGACCGCTCGGAGCGCATCCGCACCTACAACTTCCCCGAGAACCGCATCGCGGACCACCGCACCGGGTACAAGGCCTACAACCTGGACGCGGTCATGAACGGGGCGCTCGAGCCGGTCATCCAGTCGTGCATCGCCGCCGATGAAGAGAGTCGGCTCGCGGAGGTAGGTTCGTAGTTCACCAGGGTCCAGCGTCGCGGTCGAACCGATCCGGACCTCCGCCCGAAGATGCCCGCCGAACCCCGAGGCCCGAATCGGTCCGACCGCCGATCTCGAAGCCGTAACCACCACAACCCGACCACCACTCGCAGAAGACATGAACGCCACCACTGAACTTCACCCGCACAGCGTCGCGGGGGTGCTCGAACGCGCCGTCGCGGTGCTCGAGGGCGCCCGAGTGCCGAGCCCGGGGGCGGATGCCGAGCTGCTCGTCGGGCACGTGCTCGGCGTCGGCCGCGGCGAGGTGCGGGCGAAGGCCGCGATCGGCGCCCTGCTCGCGGCCGAGGAGGCCGAGCGGGTTCGGCAGCTCGTCGAGCGGCGGGCCGCGCGCGAGCCGTTGCAGCACATCACGGGGCGGGCGGCATTCCGGCACCTCGAGCTCTCCGTGGGGCCTGGCGTCTTCGTGCCCCGTCCCGAGACCGAATTCGTGGCGCAGTTCGCGATCGACGCGCTCGCCGCGACCGCGTCCGAATCGCCGGTCGGGGTCGACCTCGGCACCGGCACCGGCGCGATCGCGCTCGCCATGGCCACCGAGGTGCCGCACGCGAGCGTGGTGGGGGTCGAGGTCTCGCCGATCGCCTACATCTGGACGCGGCAGAACTTCCGCGAGATCGCGGCTCCCAATGCGCGGCCGGTGTTCGCCGACCTCGCCAGCGCGCTGCCCGAGCTCGACGGCTCGGTCGACGTGGTCATCTCGAATCCGCCGTACATCCCGGCGGGCGCCATCCCACGCGATCCCGAGGTGCGCCTGTTCGACCCGGAGATCGCGCTCTACGGCGGCGAGGACGGGCTGGATGTCGTGCGCGAAGTCTCCGCGGCCGCTCGCCGTCTGCTCCGCCCGGGCGGCAGCCTCGTGCTCGAGCACGGCGAACTGCAGGCCGCACCCATCGCCGCGCTGCTCGAGCAGGACGGCTGGCGCGCCGTCGCCCGCCACCGCGACCTGCTCGGTCGCGACCGCGCCACCACCGCCCTGCGCTAACCCCCGCCCCTTCGCCGACTCCTGGACTTCTGCTCCACACCCGCCGCGGTGGCGCAGTTGTTCAGGAGTCGCGGGGCATGGCCAGGTTTGGGCGCGGCGGCGGGCGATCGTTCGTGGATGCCGAAACGAGTCCCCCTGCCGCCTCACCTCCCCGAGACGTTCACCCTTGCTCAGGGGCTGGAGGCCGGTCTCACGCCGGCCCGGCTGCGCGCATCGGACCTCGATCGTCCGTATCGGGGGATCCGTTCCCGCCCGGGCGGCGCAGACAGCGCGCACCCGGAGCAGATCGCGGTGGCGCGAGCCGTGAAGTACGCGCCGCGGCTCACGGCCGGCCAGTTCTTCTGCGACGCGACAGCGCTTGCGCTGCATGGCCTGCCGATCCCGTGGAGTCGGCGGCCGTCGGTGCACGTCGCGATCCGCCCGCCCGGCACGCCGCCCCAGACGCGCGGCGT
>JBAQPI010000196.1:0-3763 GCA_049305635.1 Rhodoglobus sp.
GAGCCGAAGCACTGCATCGGCGCCCGCCACGGTCGCAGATGTACAAGCCTCAACCGACATCGGTCGCTCGCTGCCTTCAGATGACGGGACGAGGTAGAGCTTCGGGGGCCTCGATCGGGCCGTTCGCGAACATCGTCGTGACCATCTGGGTTGCTCGATCGCTAAGACTGTCGCCGGGGTAGAAGTCCTCGTACAGAGCTTCCGCCTCCGCAACTGTCGTCATCCCACAGAGCCCGAGGAGAAGTCGGATGTCGCGGGTATCCCGACCAGGACGGTTGGCCCGCAACTTCATGGCCAGCAACGCCTCCTTTGCCGCGACCTGGATGACAATCCCGTCCTTTTCGTAGATGGTCTCCCACTCGACTACACGGCCGAGTGTGGGCAGCGCGTCGGCGCGCGTGACCTCGAAGTTCAGCCAGGACGCATCCCAGTCGTGGCGCTGGGCTACCTTGGCCGCGGCAGCGGCGACCGCGGCGTCGCTCCCAGGTCGGACGTGAAGCGAGTCGAGGTCTTGGGTGACGCCACGGTCGAAGTAACGGAGCGCCAGAGCGGCACCGCCTACCAGCCGGATGCCCGCGACCTCGCCGGCACTCCGTAGCTCGTCAACGAGTTCACGGAGGCCGACGATAATGTCATCACGTTCGAGTGCGGTCGCCAAAGTCAGACGCTCGCGAAGGTATCCCGCCAGACGAGCACGCCGCGCTTGGCGAACTCTTCGGGCACCTCGGAGTCCGGCGGAACGGGATCGGCGGCATCCACCCCGAGACCTCGGCGCTCGTGAACGAATCGGTTCCGGGCATCTACCCAATCCGGTGTCGGGAGTCCCTCGTCGCGAAGGCGCCATGCGACGACCGCCGCAAGGGCCGCGTCCCACACGGGGTCTTTCGTGGTTTCCGGCTCGGCAAGGCCGAGGACACCGCGGACGAGACCTCGTTCCGCAACGAGGTTGTCGTTCAACTGGATCAACGCACGCAGCGCTCGATCCTTATCCCCGTCACGGAGTCGCTGTCTGATCTCGGCGGCAACTGTCGCGGCGTCGTCACGGCGCGTCGGCGCGGAATACAGGCGATGGCCCGCGCCGGCGAGCAGCCGATCGACGGTCCTGAACTCAGCATCCCGCCCTCCCTCAGAACGAGAAACGGCCGCTTGGTCAATGCGCACACGCTCGGCGAGCTGCTCTTGAGTCAGGAGCCTGCTCTTGCGTGCCGCGCGCACGAGCGTCGATGCGTTGGCCATCGGTCATCTCCTTGAATATGTCGTTGGAATCATATCCCACAAGACGTAGGTTCGCCAGGGCCTGTTGATTGAAAGAGTCGCTGGTTCCGGCGCGGAAGATAGCTTTCATCTCGAACAAAGCAAGATGAGACCGGGAGAGACGTGGCCAACCTCTCAGAGACGAGAAGGAACGCAGGGCTCTCGCCCGTCGAACCAAGTCGGCCCTCGCGGCTGAGGCCGACGCTCACCAAGGCAGAGGCTGCGGTCTCCCGATCATCGACGAGCTCGGCGGCTGGCCGGGTGACGTCCCCGACATGTGGACAACCATGGCCGCCGTGCCAGACGAGCGGACCGAATTCACCGCGCTACAACGCGAGGTGGGCGCTGCCAAGCGCACACGGATGCTGTGGGCTGCCGGATCGCTCTTGGCCGTCGTCGGAATCGCCGCACCGCTCGCGTTCGACTTCTACGCGCGTGTACTGGGCGGCTGACGCCGAAAGGGACCACCTTTCACCGGCCTACTTCTTCTTGTTCTGCACTTGAAGGCCGCCAGTCGGTCTTGGCTCGATGGTGAATAGGCCGGTTGCCCGCACCAGGTCGGAGAGTTTGGCGAAGCCCCAGTTGCGCGAGTCGAAGTCCGGCTGCTGCTTACGCATGAGCTGACCGACGGTGGCGAGGTTCGCCCATCCCTCCTCTCCTGAGGCTGCAGCAACACACGTGCGAAGGCCCGACACGAGCTTTGCGTCACCGCGCAGAGCTGGGACGGACACCCGAGCGGGCGTCCCAAAGGCGGGTTCTATCGCGGGCTCGCCCAGTACATCAAGGTAGGTGAATTGATCGCATGCATTCCGGAATGCTTCGGGCGTCTTCCGCTCACCGAAGCCATACACCGTGACACCCTCCTCGCGGATGCGCGACGCGAGCCGCGTGAAGTCGCTGTCGGAGGAAACGATGCAGAATCCGCGGAATCGGCGGGTGTAAAGGAGATCCATTGCATCAATGATCAGCGCACTGTCTGTCGCATTCTTGCCGACCGTGTTCGCGAACTGCTGCATGGGCTGAATGACATGCTCGCTCGCGGCTGACTTCCAGCCGCTCAGTTGCGGCGACGTCCAGTCACCGTAGATGCGCTTGACGGATGCTGTGCCGAAGCGTGCGACCTCGGTCAGGACAGCTCCGATCTTCGAGGGTGGCACATTGTCGGCGTCGACGAGGACCGCGAGAAGATCTGAGGGCTGCGCCATCCCACAAGCATGGCAGTCGTCAAGATGTCCCGCGTCAAGTAGTTGGCAGGGTTTCTGCGGTTTCGAAGTTGGGGATGGTGGGGTTGGCGAGGCCGGCGTGGACGTCGGCGGGACGGTTCCAGGAGATCGCTTCGTGGGGTCGGACGTGGTTGTAGTCGTGCCGGTAGGCGTTGATCTGGTCGACGAGTTCGAGGCCGTGGTCGATCTCTTCACGGAACAGCCACTCGTATTCATCGTTCCGAAGCCGCGTTCGTGTGACCCCGCGCAAGGCGACATTTCGGACTGCGCGGGCGGGGGCCCCGGGGATCGAGAGGCCACCCACGCGCAGATTGGAAGAGGGCCACGCCTGACGGCGCGGCCCTCTTCCAATCGTGCCCCTGGAGGGACTCGAACCCCCAACCCTTTCCTTAGGACGGAACTGCTCTTCCATTGAGCTACAGAGGCGGGTCGGTCCAGTCTAAAGGGCGCTCAGGATCACGGCGGGTAGAGGTAGGCGAGCACCGAGCCGGCGGCGATCGTGCGGGTGCTGTAGGTGTTGTCCCAGTTGCGGTTGTACTCCTCGAGGTACACCGTGTCGCCGTTGACGGCGGAGACGTAGGCGACGTGGTTGGAGTTGGTGACCGCAACGGCACCGGGGATCGGGGTCATGCTCACGGTGCGCCCGTTGTTCTGCCAGCCGGAGATCCACGAGCCGGCGCTGCCGACGCCGAGGGTCGAGCCGGTCCAGCGGAACGGCGCCGAGGTGAAGCCCTGGTCGCGGTTGAGGCGCCATGCGACGAAGTCGACGCACTCGCTGCCGTAGAAGCCGAGCGGCGTGAGGCCGTACTGGCCGAAGAAGGGGTAGTCGTCGCCGGACTGGCGGGCGGAGGCCCGCAGGGACGCCAGCGCGGCCCGGGCCTCGGCGTCGCGCAACGCGGCGAGCTCCTCCGGGGTGGTCGCCGAGAAGGCGTCGCGCTCGGCGATGTTCGATGCGGAATCGGCGTCGACCCGGATGGACTGGGAGCCCGCGGCGGCGTAGCTGACGCGGGTCTCCTCGGTCTCCTGAAGGGCGTACGCCGGGAGCGCGGCGACCCCGAAGAGGCCGCCGACGGCGGACATCGTCAGCAGGACGAAGGCTGGATTCTTGCTGGAACTGTCTGACACGATTTCGGAACTCTCCTTGCGGATCCCTTCGAGGCTAACCCGGGAACGCCAGGATGTCGAACCAACACGGCGCGTTCGTGTACCCCGGATCAGCTCGGTGGATAGAGGAAATCGTCGACCGCGGTGATGGGGATGACGCGCTGGCTGTACACGTGGGAGAA
>JBAQPI010000197.1:0-5039 GCA_049305635.1 Rhodoglobus sp.
TGGTCGCTGCCGACCCCGACCTTGCCGACGTGGATCTGCCGGGTCTTGCGGCGCGGGGCGAGGGTTTCGGGCGCCTTGGGCATCCCGAGGTTGACTGCTGGCACGGCCCCAGCCTACCCGCGCCGCCTCTGGATCACCCGGCGACGAGGTGCCGTTCGAGCGCCTGCGTGAACTCCTCGGGACGCTCGAGGTGGAAGGAGTGACCCGTGCCCTCGCGCACGATCTCCGTGACGCTGCCGCCGCCGGCCGCGTAGCGGTCGAACACGGCGCGGGTCTGCTGGATCATCGGCTGGGCTGGGGCGACATCCTCACCCGGCCAGCCCGGGATGACCCCGAGACGCCCGAGGTGGTTGATGTCGGAGAGCGAGGCGTCGGACACGATCGCGTCGTCGGCGCCGCGCAGCCAGAGGATCGGGGGCTTCGTCGCGAGGTCGGCGATGCCCGAGACGTCGAAGTACTGGGGCACCATGGTATTGAGCACGCCGCGAGTGCCGGCCGCGAAGCCCGGCCACGCCTCGGTCGCTGTAGAATCGCCCGGGTAGTTGTCCGGTCCGGTCCTGGTGGTGAGCATCGACTCGACCCACAGGTCCTCGTACCCGGCGAGCGGGGCCGGGTCCTTGACGTAGGCGGTGCGGAAGACGAGCCGCGGCGAGGTCGGGGCGTCCTCCCCCATGTCGTGCGCTTCGAGCCGTGCGACGAAATCGGGGTTGGCCCCACCCCCGCCCGTGCCCGCGCCGACCTCGTCGAGTGCGCTGCCGTCGGCGCGCGTGCCGCCGAAGCCGTACGGGGAGACCGGGGAGACGAGGGTGAGCGAGAGCACGCGCTCGGGGTGGTCGAGCAGCACCTGCATGGCGACGCCGCCGCCCATGCTCCAGCCGACGAGATTGACGGCGGGCAGCTGCAGCGCGTCGAGCACCGAGGCGACGTCGTCGGAGAAGTCCCGCACGCCGCGGGTGGCGTCCACGGGGAGGGTCTGACTGTCGCCGAAGCCGCGCAGATCGATCGCGAGCGCGCGCACGTCGGGTGCGAGCGCGAGCATGCTCGGCTGCCAGAACAACGACGAGGAGACGTTGCCGTGCACGAACACGACGGTGCGGCTCGCCTCGGCGGAGGGTCGCTCGAGCACGTTCGCCGTCAGCCGGGGCGTCGTGACCTCGTGCTGGAGGATGCCGTCGAAGATCTGCTTGGTCATGCCGGGCTCCTTCGCCGGGTCGGGGACGACTGGGTGGGGTTCTCGAGCACGGCCCGCACGACCGCGGCCACGGCGGCCGCACCCCGGGGGGTCATGATGAGCGTGTAGTGGTTGACGTCGGGCACCTCCTGCACGACGAGATTGGGCACGAGCCGCTGCCAGTGCGCCACCCGATCGGGCGGGTAGAGCGCCTCGGGCTGGTCGAGCAGCCCGCGCGGGGCGAACAGGAACGGGATGGGGTAGTCGAGCCCCCGCAGGGCATCGAGGTAGCCGGCCTCGTCGTTGAGTTCGAGGGAGTCCGCGGTCACCGCCGCGAGCGACCTCGAGGCGGTGAGCGCCGGCTCCTCGCCGACGAGATCGTAGTCGACGTAGCGCTCGATCATCGGCGACCATGCCTGGGCGAATGCGGGGTGGGCGCGCCAGAAGTCGCGGTAGTGCTCCCGGTCGGGGAAGGCCATCCGCAGCCGCTCGGCGGCCGGTCCGATGAGTCGTAGCGCGACATCCTCGTCCTCGTCGACCTCGACCCTGGGCAGCGGCAGCCCGCCGTCCACGAGCACGAGACCGTCGAGCCGACCCGGGTGACGGTGGGCGAACACGACGGAGGCGAAGGCGCCCATCGAGTGGCCGACGACGGTCGCGGACTCGACGCCGACGGCATCCAGCAGCCGCGCGAGGTCGTCGGCGTGCTGGGCCATGCCCCAGGGTCCCGGCAGGTCGCGGCTGCCGCCACGGCCGCGCAGGTCGGGTGCCACGACGCGTGCGTCGCCGAGCGCCTCGGCGACCAGCGGCCAGGCCATGTGTGATGCCGTGATGCCGTGCACGGCGAGCACGGTCGCGACCGGCTCGGCCTCCGGCTCCCACACCCCGGCCACGAGGTCGCCCCCGCGCACGGGCGCGGCGATCCTGCGGTACCCGCTCATCGCGCGCTCCACCCGCCGTCCATCGTGTAGGAGGCTCCCGTGACCATGCGCGCGGTGTCCCCGCACAGCCAGAGCACGAGGTCGGCGACCTCCTCCGGCTCGAGCAGTCGCTTGATGGCGCTCTCGGTGAGCATGACCTTCTCGACCACCTCGGACTCCGCGATGCCGTGCACCTTCGCCTGGTCGGCGATCTGCTTCTCCACGAGCGGGGTGCGCACGTAGCCGGGGTTGACGCAGTTGCTGGTGACCCCGTGCGGTGCGCCCTCGAGCGCGGTCACCTTGGAAAGGCCCTCGAGGCCGTGCTTGGCGGCGACGTAGGCGGACTTGAAGGCGGAGGCGCGCAGTCCGTGCACCGAGCTGATGTTGACCACCCGCCCGAAGCCGCGCTGGTACATCTTCGGCAGCGCCGCGCGGATGAGCAGGAACGGCGCCTCGAGCATGAGGTCGATGATGCGGGAGAAGGCTGCGGGCTCGAAGTCCTGGATCGGGCTCACGTGCTGGATGCCCGCGTTGTTGACGAGCACGTCGACATCGAGGTCGAGGGATGCCAGGGCGGCCGTGTCGGTCAGGTCGACCTGCCACGCCTCCCCGCCGATCTCGTCGGCGAGTCGCCGCGCGGCGTTCCCGTCGATGTCGGCGATGATCACGTGCGCGCCCGCGGCCGCGAGGCTGCGCGCGCAGGCCGCGCCGATGCCGCTCGCGCCGCCGGTCACGAGTGCGCGGCGTCCGGTGAGGTCGGTCATGTCGTGGTCCCATCGTCGGTTCTCGCGCCCAGGGCGCGGCGGATGAAGAGCATCATGTCGTCGAAGACGGCGTCGGGCACCCGGGAGGTGCCGCTCGCGGTCGGGTCGGCGGCGGCGCCCTCGGCGGTGCCGTCCCCCCAGAGCACCCAGCGCATCCCGATCATCTCGCCGATGCCCATGAGCGCCCAGGCCGCGACCGCGGGGTCGATGTCCTCGACCTCACCGCTCGCCTGCGCCTCGCGGAGGCCCTGGACATAGCCCTCGACGATACGCGTGTAGTGCAGCCGCAGCGCGCGGGGCGAGACGAACTCTGCCTCGCGCACGATGCGGTACAGCGCTGGGTGCGCGGCCGTGAACTCGAAGAACGCCCGGAATCCTGCGCGCTCGGACTCGATGCGGTTCGCGGCGCCGGCGGAGGCCTCCGTCATCGCGTGCCGCACGCGCCGGTTGAGATCCTCGACGAGTTCCTCGAAGATCGCGAGCTTGCTCTCGAAGTACAGGTAGAAGGTGCCCTGGCCGACGCCGGCCTCCTCGGTGATCCGCACGATCGAGGAGTCGGTGTACCCGTAACGCGAGAACACGATCTCGGCGGCCTCGAGCAGCTTCGCCCGCGTGCGGGTGCCGCGCGCGGTCGTGGGTGCGGCGCTCACCTGGCGTCCTCCTGGGAGCGCTCGGCGATCCAGCGTTCGAGCAGGGCCCGGCGCAGCACCTTGCCGTTGCTGGGGGTGCGCGGCATCTCCGGCAGGAACCTGATGGCCTTCGGCATCTTGAAGCGCGCGAGCTCGGTCGCGCAGTAGTCGAGGATGTCTGCGGCGTCGACCGCCTGGCCGGAGCGCGGCACGATCCAGGCCACGCCGACCTCGCCCCACTGCTCGTCCGGCACGCCGATCACGGAGGCGTCCGCGACGGCGGGATGCCCGAGCAGCACGGACTCGATCTCGGCCGGCGCGATGCTCTCGCCGCCGGAGATGAAGATGTCCTTGAGCCGGTCGACGATGCGGAAGTAGCCCTCCGCGTCCCGGTGCACAAGGTCTCCGGTGGCGAGCCAGGCCCCGCGCATGGCGCGGGCGGTCTGCTCGGGCGCGCGGAAGTAGCCGGCGAAGACCCCCGGGCCGGCGACGAGCAGTTCGCCCGTCGCGGCACCGTCGAGATGCTCCCCCGTGACGATGTCGGCGACCGCCACCTCGACATGCGGATAGGGCTTGCCTGCCGAGCCCACGAGGTCGCGGGCGCGCTCGTCCGGCAGGCACAGCACGTTGGGCGAGGCCTCGGTGAGCCCGTAGCCCTGCTGCAGGGCGACGCCGCGGCCGTGCCAGACGCGCAGCAGGGGCTCCGGCATCGGCGCGCCGCCCACGACCGCGTGGGTGAGGCTCGAGAGGTCGCTGCGGGCGAAGCGCGGGTGCTGGGCGAGCTGCTGGTAGTTGGCGGGGACGCCCATCATGGTCGTGATCCGGCGGTCCTCGATGAGGTGCAGCACCCGGCCCGGGTCGAAGGTGCGTTCCAGGACGACGGTCGCCCCCATCCACCAGGCCAGCAGCGGCTGGATGTTCCAGCCCCCGACGTGATACTGCGGCAGCACCGCGAGCACGGTGTCGCCGCTCGTGATCTCGGCGGTGCGCGAGAGCGAGAGGTTCGTCCAGAAGCAGTTGGCGTGGGTGAGGATGGCGCCCTTGGCCCGGGACAGCGTGCCCGAGGTGAAGACGATCAGCAGTGGGTCGTCGTCGCGCACCGCTCGCCGCACGACGGGCTCGGTGTCGCGCCGCACCGGCGGCACCACCTCGCGCTCGATGCCGTGCGTGCCGAGCGCGCCGACCGCGAGCGGGATGCCGAGCCGTTCGAGCGCGGAGGACGCGAGCGAGGCGAACTCGTCCTCGATGAGCACGAGCGCGGGATCGGCGAGCTCGACCTGCTCGGCGACCTCGCGCGGTGCGAGCCGCCAGCACAGCGGCACGAGCACGAGTCCGGCCTTGGCGCAGGCGAAGAACAGCACGACCTGGTCGGCGCTGTTGCCCGTGAGCGTCGCGATGCGGTCGCCGACGCCGTAGCCCGCGGCGAGCAGCGCCTCGGCGAGCGCGGTCGCCCTCGCGTCGAGGTCGCGGTAGGTGACCACGACGCCGCGATCGTCGATCGCGACGCGCTCGGGGGTGGCGATCGCGCGGTCGCGCGTCCACCGTCCGAGCGTGT
>JBAQPI010000198.1:0-12474 GCA_049305635.1 Rhodoglobus sp.
GGTCGTCGCCGTGCCGCCGGACGCCACCGCCGAGGTGGTCGCGGCGGAGTTGCAGGCCTGGCCGCGAGCGACCGTGACGGATGTCGCGAGCGTGAAGTCCGCGATCCTCGCCGACCTCCAGGCGGCCGGCGCCGACCTCGGCAGGTATGTCGGCGGGCACCCCCTGGCCGGCCGGGAGCGCGGGGGGGCGATCTCCGCCAGGGCCGACCTCTTCCTCGGTCGCCCGTGGGTGATCACCGGCGGGGAGTCCGCCCGTCGTCGCCTCGTCGAGGACCTCGTGATCGAGCTCGGCGCCGTGCCCGTCGCGATGAGCGCCGAGGAGCACGACGCCGCCGTCGCCCTCGTCTCGCACACCCCGCAGGTGGTGTCGAGCCTGCTCGCGCGGCGACTGGGTGGCGCACCCGACGCCGCCGTCGGCCTCGCCGGTCAAGGTCTGCGCGACACGACCCGCATCGCCTCGAGCGACCCGGAGCTGTGGGTGCAGATCCTCGGGGCGAACGCGGGCCTGGTGGCGGGCATCCTGAAGGACTACCGCGCCGACCTCGACGCCCTGATCGCGGCCCTCGACGACCCGGACGCGCCGGGCGCCCGGCGGGCGATCGCCGAGAGTCTCGCGGGCGGCAACGCGGGGGTGGCGCGCATCCCGGGCAAGCACGGGCAGGCCAAGCACTTCAGCCAGCTGGTGATCCTCGTCGACGACCGGCCGGGCGAGCTCGCGCGGCTGCTGACCGAGATCGGCGAGCTCGGCGTGAACATGGAGGACCTGCGCCTCGAGCATTCGCCGGGCGCCCAGGTGGGCCTGGCCGAGATCGCGGTGCTGCCCGAGGCCGAGGAGCGCCTCGCGACCGAGCTCACGGCGCGCGGCTGGAAGATCGCGGAGGCCTACGCGTGACCACCGTCGTCGCGATCGACGGCCCCGCGGGCAGCGGCAAGTCGAGCGTCTCGCGCGCGGCGGCGCGCGTGCTCGGCTTCGACTACCTCGACACCGGCGCCGCCTACCGTGCCCTGGCCTGGCACTGCATCGAGCGCGGCGTGGACCCGCTCGATGCCGCCGAGGTCGTCGAGGCGTTGCCGGGCTTCGCCTACGCGATCGGCACCGAGCCCGACGGCTACTTCGTGCGCGTGGGCGGGGAGGATGTCACGTCCGACATCCGCGAGCCGCGGGTCACCGCCCGGGTGAGTGCCATCGCCCGCATCCCCGAGGTGCGGCAGCACCTGACCGGGCTGTTCCGCGCGATCATGGCCGGCAGCGCGCGGCCCGGGATCGTGGTGGAGGGCCGCGACATCACGACCGTGGTCGCCCCGGATGCGGCCGTGCGCATCCTGCTGACCGCCTCGGAGGAGGCGCGCATGGCCCGCCGTTCCGCGGAACTGACCGGTTCGGACGCCGCGCAGGCGGGCAAAGCCCTCGCCGATCGCGACCAACAGGACTCACGTGTGGTGGACTTCATGCATGCTTCCCCCGGCGTGACGACCCTCGACTCGACCGACCTCGACTTCGACGCAACCGTGCAGGCCGTCGTGAACCTCGTGAAGGAGGCCTCGTGACCGACGAGGACGACGACTTTCCAGAGCTCGACACCGCGCTCGTCGAGCGGGTGCGCTCGATCGACGACGAGCAGGCGGCCCAACGCGCCGAGGCGCTGCGGGCAGGGCTGGCCGAGTACGAGCTCGACGCGGACGACCTCGACATCCTGGATGCCGCGACCGAGGACCCCGACGCGATCGTCTACCTGCCTGCGCTGCCCGTGCTGGCGATCGTGGGCCGCCCGAACGTGGGCAAGTCGGCGCTCGTCAACCGCATCCTCGGCCGGCGAGAGGCGGTCGTCGAGGACACCCCCGGGGTCACGCGCGACCGCGTGAACTACAAGGCGGAGTGGAACGACCGCCGCTTCACGATCGTCGACACCGGTGGCTGGGAGCCCGACGCGAAGGGCATCAACGCGGCCGTCGCGGCGCAGGCCGAGATCGCGATCGACCTCGCCGACGCCGTGCTCTTCGTCGTGGATGCCACGGTCGGCGCCACGGCGACCGACGAGCGCGTGGTGCGGCTGCTGCGCGCCACCAAGAAGCCCGTGATCCTGGTGGCGAACAAGGTGGATGACGCGCGCCAGGAACCCGAGGCCGCCGCGCTCTGGTCGCTCGGCCTCGGCGAACCCCACCCGGTGTCCGCGCTACACGGACGCGGCGTCGCCGACGTGCTCGACCTGGTGCTCACCGTGCTGCCGGAGATCTCCGCCGTCGCCAAGGAAGAGGTGGGCGGCCCGCGCCGGGTGGCGCTGCTGGGCCGCCCGAACGTCGGCAAGTCGAGCCTGCTCAACAAGGCGGCGGGACAGGAGCGGGTGGTCGTCGACGAGCTGGCCGGCACCACGCGCGATCCGGTGGACGAGCAGATCGAGCTCGGCGGCAAGGTGTGGCGCTTCGTCGACACCGCCGGCATCCGTCGTCGGGTGCACCTCGCTCAGGGCGCGGATTTCTACGCGACCCTGCGCACGAGTGCCGCGCTCGAGAAGGCGGAGGTGGCCGTGGTGCTCATCGACGTGACCGAGCCGATCAGCGTGCAGGACCTGAAGATCATCGACCTGGTGCTCGAGTCGGGCCGGGCGCTCGTGATCGCCTACAACAAGTGGGATCTGCTCGACGAGGAGCGCCGCAGCTATCTGGAGAAGGAGATCGAGCGCGACCTCTCGCACGTGGCCTGGGCGCCGCGCGTGAACATCTCGGCGAAGACCGGGCGCCACCTGGAGAAGCTCGTGCCCGCGCTCGAGGTCGCCCTGGAGAGCTGGGACACCCGGGTGCCGACCGGCAAGTTCAACGCCCTGCTGGCCGAGCTCACCCAGGAGCACCCGCACCCGGTGCGGGGCGGGCGTCAGCCGCGCATCCTGTTCGGCACGCAGGCCGCGAGCCGCCCGCCGACCTTCGTGCTGTTCACGACCGGGTTCCTGGATCCGCAGTACCGGCGCTTCATCGTGCGACGGCTGCGCGAGATCTTCGGCTTCGAGGGCAGCCCCATCAACGTGAACATGCGGGTGCGTGAGAGGCGCAAGCGGTGAGCGGACCCGCCGACCGCGGCACCCCGAACAACCTGCCCCGTCGCCCGCACGAGCTCGGCGACGAGTGGGTGTTCGGCCCGAACGGTGAGAAGTTCTGGGGTCGCTTCGGCGCGGCCGGCCTGCTGGCCTGGCACCGCGAGCACGGCGTGCTGCTGCAGTTGCGAGCCGAGTGGAGCCATTTCGGCGGCACCTGGGGGCTGCCGGGCGGGGCGCGCAAGCTCGACGAGTCCGCGGTGGACGCGGCGGTGCGGGAGGCCGTCGAGGAGGCGACCGTGCCGCGGGAGGCGTTGCGCGTCATCCATGAGTCGGTGCACGACCTGGGCTTCTGGAGCTACACGACCGTCGTGGCGGAGGCGACCGCGTTCTTCGAGCCGGTGATCGCGGATGCCGAGAGCCAGGCCCTCGCCTGGGTCGCGGTCGACGAGGTGGCGGGCCTGGCCCTGCATCCTGGGTTCGCGGCCGGCTGGCCGGGCTTGCGGCAGTACCTGGTCTAGGGAGTTCCCGCAGCGGTCACGGGCGGCGCATGAAACCGGCCACGAGCTCCCCGACCAGCACGGCCGTCGCGGCGGGACCGCGCAGCGGCGTCGTGGGCAGGATCGAGGTGTCGGCGACTCGCAGTCCCTCGACGCCGTGCACCCGGCCGTACTGGTCCACGACGGCGTCCGGGTCGTCAGCCGGCCCGAGGCGGGCGCTGCCGCACAGGTGGATCGCGGTGCCCAGCCGGCTGAGCATCCAGGCGTCGAGCGCCGCGTCATCGTCGAGGGTCGCGTCGTCGAGCTCGGTGAGCCGGCCGAACAGGTGGGCGAAGGACGCGGAGCGCAGGAGGCGGACCGCGGTGCGGACGGCCTCGCGCATCCGCCGCAGGTCGCTTTCGGTGGAGAGGTAGTCGTAGTCGATGAGCGGGGGCACGCCGGGGTCGGCCGAGCGCAAGCGGATCCGGCCCCGGGAGGTCTCGGCCTGCACCGCGACCAGGAGGGTCAGGTCGTTGCGCCGCGCCGCCTGCTGGAGCACTCGCCGAGCCGAGACCCCGCGCAGCGCCGCGAGCGCGCGGATCGGGTGGCGCAACACGCGTCGCGCGCCGCCCGCGTCGTGGCGGGCCCCGGTCAGCAGGTACCCCGTCGGCTTGAGCATCGGCAGGATCTCGAGGTCGCCCGGCACCTCGGATCCGTTCGCCGTGAAGTTGAGCACGTTCGCCATGGACTGGCTCGTGCGGTAGTCCACGACTCGCCGGCGCGCCCGCCAGCCGATCGCGAGTTCGGGGTGGTCGCTGAAGCCCCTGCCGACGCCGGGCAGGTCATGCACGACGGGGATGCCGAAGCCCTCGAGATCCGCCCGCGGCCCGATCCCCGAGCTCAGGAGGATGTGCGGGGACTTCACCCCGCCCGCGGCGAGCACGACCTCCCCGCCGGCCACCGCCTCGATCGCCCCGTTCCTCTCGACCTCGACGCCGACGACCCGGTGGCCGTCGAAGAGCACGCGCCGCACGGTGCTGCCGCCCCGGACGGTGAGGTTGGCGCGCCCCAGGACGGGGAGGATGTAGGCGATACCGGTGTTCCAGCGCACGCCCTCCCACACGTTCATCGGAACCGGGCCGCAGCCGGGCTCGGCCTGGTCGTTCTTGTCGGGCTCCTCGACGAAGCCCAGTTCGGCCGCCGCCGCGGCGAAGGCCGAGGCGACCGGGTGGTTCTGCGCGGGCCGGCTCACGCGCATCGGCCCCGATCCGCCGTGCACCGCGCTCTCGCCGTAGTCCAGATCGTTCTCGAGCGCGCGATAGACCGGCAGCACCTTCTCCCACGACCACTCGTCGTTGCCGCCGGCCGACCAGCGGGCGAAGTCCTCCGCCCTCCCGCGGACGAAGTAGCCGCCGTTGATCGCCGTCGAGCCGCCGAGGATCCGCCCCCGGGCGATCGAGTATGGCAGCGCGGGGGTGAGATTGCCGGTGAACGACCAGTTGTGCGGATGACCGGGCATGGCACCCTGCACGGTGCCCGGGTCGAGCAGCTCTCGCGGGAAGCCGTGGACGCTCTCGGGCACGGGCCCCGCCTCGAGCAGGAGCACCGACCGCTCGGGATCCTCGCTCAATCGGGCCGCGAGCGGGGCGCCGGCGCCACCCGCGCCCACGACGATCACGTCGAACCCGGTCACGAGCCGGTCCCACCGGCTCCTGCGTATGGTCCGAGGCCCGTCGCGCCGAGCATCCCCAGCGCGCTCGCGATGAGCTCGAGCAGGTCGGCGTCCTCGTGCAGCAGCCATTGCTCGTAGGCGGAGAGCGAGACGCCCAGCAGGATCCAGCCGAGCGTCTGCGGCTTGAGGCTGTCCTCGGCGACGCCCAGCCGGAGGGCGGCGTACTCGACGATGACCTGCCGCCAGGACTGGTAGCGCAAGGTCGAGTGGGCGACGAGCGCGGGAACGTTCAGCAGCAGTTCCATCCGCTGCCGGTGGTAGGGGATCTCCTCCTTCGGCACTCGGTTGAACTCGATGATCGCGGTGCCGAGCGCGTCCAGCAGAGGCATCTCGGCCGGGAGCGCGCGGAGGCATCCGCGCATGCGCTCGAGCAGCGCCTCGAAGTCGCCCCACGGCAGGTCGTTCTTCGACGCGAAGTAGCGGAAAAGGGTCCGTCGCCCGATCCCGGCGGCGGCGGCGATGTCATCGACGGTGGTGCCGTCGAAACCGTTCTCGAGGAAGAGCTGGAGCGCCACGTGGCTCAGCTCGGCGCGCGAGGTGGAGGGCTGACGCCCGGTCCGCCCGGGGCGTGCCGCGTCGCTCGTCTCGGTATTCATGATCTCGCCCCTTCCCTTCGGCACTCGGTGTCATTAGTCTGATGGATGCAGATGTTCGTGGCGATCATCGATCGCGGCATCCAGCGGTGGATTTCGGCAATGAGGAGGAACTCCATGAAAGCAGACCAGGAGACGGTCGCCCCAGAAGCGAGCGAAACGGACTTGATCGAGTCCGATTCGCTCGTCGAGGAGATCTCGATCGACGGCATGTGCGGCGTCTACTAGGCCACGCGCCATGCCCACACTCGATCTCGACAGCGGGTGGGACCTCCATCCCCAGGTCTCGGTGAGGCCGGAGCCGTTCGGCGCACTGCTCTACCACTTCGGCACCCGGCGACTCTCCTTCCTCAAGGACCGCACGCTCTTGGCCGTCGTGCAGTCGCTCTCGGGGGCGCCGACCGCTCGGGTCGCCTGCACAACGGCAGGCATCGGCGAATCCGATCTTCCACGCTACCAGCGCGCCCTCGCGACGCTCGCGGGATCCTCCATGGTCGTCGAGCGGCGATCATGACGATCCTGGACCTCGGCAGGCCGACCGTGACCGCGCCCCCGCTGGTCTCGGCCCCGCCCGAGACCAGCCGCCTCGTCGACCTGTTCGAGTACGGCCTCGATGCCCCCATCTGCCTCACCTGGGAGCTCACCTACGCCTGCAACCTCTCCTGTGTGCACTGCCTCTCCAGTTCCGGCCGACGAGACCCGCGCGAGCTGACGACGGACGAGGCCAAGGCCGTCATCGACGAGTTCGAGCGGATGCAGGTCTTCTACGTCAACATCGGTGGCGGTGAGCCCACCGTCCGTCCCGACTTCTGGGAGCTCGTCGACTACGCCACCGACCACCACGTGGGCGTCAAGTTCTCGACCAATGGGATCAAGATCACGCCGGAGGTCGCCACCCGGCTCGCCGCCAACGACTACCTCGACGTGCAGATCTCGCTCGACGGCGCGACCGCGGAGGTCAACGACTATGTCCGCGGTCCCGGATCGTACGAGACCGCGCTCCGTGCGATGCGGAATCTGGCCGACGCGGGGATGAAGAACTTCAAGCTCTCCGTCGTGTGCACCCGGCACAACATCGCGCAGCTCGACGAGTTCAAGGCGATCGCCGACGAGTACGGAGCCCAGTTGCGGCTGACCCGGCTGCGTCCCTCCGGGCGCGGCGCCGACGTCTGGGATGAGCTCCACCCGACCTCGGCACAGCAGCGCGTGCTCTACGACTGGCTCGTCGAGCACGGCGACGGCGTGCTGACCGGGGACTCGTTCTTCCACCTCTCGGCCTACGGGGAGGCCCTGCCGGGCTTGAACCTGTGCGGAGCGGGCCGCGTCGTGTGCCTCATCGACCCGGTCGGGGACGTCTACGCCTGCCCCTTCGCCATCCACGAGGAGTTCCTCGCGGGCAATGTGCGCGACGAGGGCGGCTTCCAGCAGGTCTGGCGTCATTCCGAGCTGTTCACCCGGCTGCGCACGCCGCAGTCCGGCGGAGCCTGCTCATCCTGCCAGTTCTTCGACACCTGCAAGGGTGGGTGCATGGCGGCGAAGTTCTTCACTGGACTTCCGCTCGACGGACCCGACCCCGAGTGCGTGCAGGGCTACGGCGAAGAACTGCTCAAGAACCGCAAGGACAAGGACCTCGTGCCCAAGTCCTCGCTGATCGACCACTCGCACCGGACGACCCGTGCCCCGCGATCCGGGCCAGGCCGTCGTGTCGAGCTGACCCTCGGCCGCCGTCCCGAGGGCGAGCGGCCGCCCGTGAGCGCGTGCGAAGACGATCCGCTCGCGGGGTTCGACCCCGGGGCGGTGCGAACCGGATAACTGTCCCGATTCGCTGAGGTCGTCGTCTCGAGGTCCTGCAGTCGCTCTCCACAGCATTGGAAGAGCTAGCAACGAGACAGGAGATTCATCATGGGAAGACTGGATGGCAAGGTCGCCTTCATCACCGGAGCGGCACGCGGGCAGGGGCGCAGCCACGCCCTGCGCATGGCCCAGGAGGGTGCCGACATCATCGCCGTCGACATCGAGAGCCAGATCGACACGGTGCCGTATGCGATGAGCACCGCCGCCGACATGGCCGAGACCGTCAAGCAGATCGAGGCACTCGACCGGCGCATCGTGGCGTCGCAGGCCGATGTGCGCGACTTCGGCGCGCTCAAGGCAGCCCTCGATGACGGGGTCGCCAAGCTGGGCAAGCTCGACATCGTCTCGGCGAACGCCGGCATCTTCAGCTTCGGCACCCTTGACGTGCTGAGCGAGGAGCAGTTCGACGACATGACCGACGTCAACCTGAAGGGCGTGTGGCACACGGCGAAGGCCGCAATCCCTCACCTGCGGGCGAACAAGGGCGGGTCGATGATCCTGACCAGCTCGACGGCCGGGATCATGGCGATCCAGAACGCCGGCCATTACGTCGCCGCCAAGCACGGGGTCGTGGGCCTCATGAAGACGCTCGCGCTCGAGCTGGCGCCGGAGTTCATCCGGGTCAACAGCGTGCATCCGACCAACGTCGATACCGACATGATCCAGAACGCGGCCATGTACGCCCTGTTCGCCCCGGATCTGCCCGAGAAGGAGCGCACCAAGGAGGTGCTCGCGCCTCGCTTCCAGACGATGAACGCGCTGCCGCTGCCATGGGTCGAGACGGTCGACATCTCCAATGCGGTGCTGTGGCTCGCCTCCGATGAGTCGCGCTACGTCACCGGGCTGGAGCTCAAGGTCGACGCCGGACTGACCCTGAAGTAGCACGACCGAGCAGCACGGCCAAGAAGGAGAAGCAGTGAGCGATACGACCGCCCGGCGCCTTGACGACGTCACCGCCGCCCGGAGTCGCATCGCCGCACATCTGGTCGGCCGCGAGCGCGAACTCGAACTCGCGCTCGCGGCCGTCGCCTCCGGCCGCGATCTCATCCTCGAGGGCCCCCCGGGCACGAGCAAGACCACGATGCTCAAGGCGATCACCGAGGAGTGGGGCATCCCGCTGGTCTTCGTCGAGGGCAACGCGGACCTGACCCCCGCCAAGCTCGTGGGTCATCACAACCCGGCCAGAGTGCTGCGCGAGGACTACAGCGCGGAGAACTTCGTGCCCGGCCCGCTCGCCCAGGCGATGCGCGAGGGGGGTTTTCTCTACATCGAGGAGTTCAACCGCGCGCCGGAGGATACCCTCAACACCCTGCTGACCGCGATGGCGGACCGCGCGATCGAGGTCCCGCGCGTCGGGCGGATCCAGGCGCTGCCCACCTTCCGGGTGATCGCCTCGATGAACCCCTACGACAACGTCGGCACCACCCGGTTGTCGATGAGCGTGAGCGACCGGCTCAACCGGATCGTCGTGGACTATCAGGATGCCCCCGCCGAGGAGCGGATCGTCGCCCTGCGCACCGGGCTGGCCGGCGAGGTCGCCGACCGTCTCATCCCGGACGTCGTCGCGGTCACCCGCGCCACCCGGGTGCACCCCGACGTGCGCCAGGGCAGCAGCGTGCGCGGCGCGATCGACTGCGTGCTCGTGGTCAACGAGCTCGCCCGGTTGCGCGGGCTGCAGGGCTCGGGCGACGAACGCTATGCCGAGGCCGTCTACGACGGGATGCTCGTCGCCCTCTCCGGCCGGATCCGCGTCGATGAGGCGGCCGAGACGACGCCGGAGCGGGTGCTGCGCGAGATCTGGGAGGACCGGTTCATCCTCGAGCCGGCGACCGCAGCGCCCGGCTGAAGAGTCGTGGAGGCCGACTCCCCGATGCGCCGCGAGTCGAGGACGCAGCCCGGTCCCGGACGGCCGCTGGCGCGCACGCCGAAGCAGCTCGACGAGGATCCGACGCTCTTCGAGGCCGTGGGCGGTCCCGGCGGCATGGTGCTGCGCGCCCAGCCCGGCCGGGGTGCTGCGAAACATCGACCCTCGGGGGCCGGTGCGGGCTTCACCGACGATACGGCCGAGCTCGTCCCGCTGACGGATGAGGCGTCCGTCGATGCGACGGTGCGCTCGCGCGCGCGCCAGATCGCGGCCCGGCTGTCGGTGCCGAAGCCGAGGATCGAGGGCGCGGCCAGGCGCGGGTCCGGCCACTTCGCGAGCGTGCCCTATCGCGGCGGCAGCGACGACATCGATCTCGACCCGACGATCGAGATGCTCGCCGAGCGGCCCGTGCCCGAGGACGAGGACATCATCGTGCGCGAGCGGGTCCGGGCGCCGCGCTCGGTCGTGCTCGCCGTCGACGTCTCCGGCTCGATGAAGGGCGAACGCGTGCGCACGGCGGCAGCGACGGTCGGCGCGCTCGCGGGCGAGCTCGAGCAGGACGCGCTCGCGGTGATCGCCTTCTGGTCGGATGCCGCCGTGCTGCTGCGCCTCGGCGATCCGGTGCGGCCGATGGAGTTGCTCGACGCGATGCTGCGGATCCCCGCGAGAGGCCTGACCAACATCGGCTTCCCGCTGCAGCTCGCGGCGGTGCAGCTCGCGGGCGTGCCGGAGCGCAATGCCAGGGTGCTCCTGCTCTCGGACTGCGTGCACAACGCGGGGCCCGATCCGCGCCCCTTCGCGGCGCGCCTGCCGCGACTCGACGTGCTGCTGGACACCAGCGGCGAGAAGGATATCGAGCTCGGCAGGGACCTCGCCCGCATCGGTCGGGGCGGTTTCCGGGCCGTGCGCAGCCACCTCGACATCGCCCCAGCGCTCGGTGAGCTGTTCCGCGCCTGATCGCGGGCTATTTGGCACCGAGTGTCATTAGAATGAAGGGGTGCCGAGGACCGGCCCGACGGCGATGCCGGGCGGAGAATGGGCACCGAGAACGAGCCGGTCGCCGGCTGGAGAGAAGAGAGAGTCACATGGCAAGAAACGCGTGGTTCGAGACGGTCGCCGAGGCACAGCGCCGGGCGAAGAAGACGCTGCCCAGTTCGGTCTACGGCGCGCTCGTCGCCGGGTCCGAGCGCGGGTCGACCATCGATCACAACATGAGCGCGTTCGGCGAGCTCGGCTTCGCGCCGCACGTCGCCGGGCACAAGGCCGAGCGGGACCTGTCGACGACGGTGATGGGCATCCCCATCTCGCTGCCGGTGATCATCTCGCCCACTGGCGTGCAGGCGGTGCATCCCGAGGGGGAGGTCGCGGTCGCCAGGGCGGCGGCCAACCGGGGCACGATCATGGGCTTGAGTTCCTTCGCGAGCAAGCCCATCGAGGAGGTCGCCGCGGCGAACCCGAACACCCTGTTCCAGATGTACTGGTCCGGAACGCGCGAGGCGATGGTGCAGCGGATGGACCGCGCTCGTGCGGCAGGCGCCAAGGGCCTCATCTCCACCCTCGACTGGTCGTTCTCGAACGGCCGCGACTGGGGGAGCCCGACCATCCCCGAGCGGATGAACCTCAAGACGATGATCAGCTTCGCCCCGAACGTGCTCCCGCACCCGGGCTGGCTGTGGCGCTTCGCGAAGACCGGCCGGATCCCCGACCTCACCGCCCCCAACCTCACACCCCCCGGGGGCAAGGCGCCGACCTTCTTCGGCGCGTACTACGAGTGGATGCAGACCCCGCCGCCCACCTGGGAGGACGTGGAGTGGCTGCGCGCCGAGTGGGGCGGGCCGTTCATGCTCAAGGGCATCACGCGGGTCGACGACGCCAAGCGCGCGGTCGACGCGGGCGTGACGGCGATCTCGGTCTCCAACCACGGCGGCAACAATCTCGACACCACTCCTGCCACGATCCGTGCGCTGCCGGCGGTGGCCGAGGCGGTCGGCGGGCAGGTCGAGGTCGTGCTCGACGGGGGCGTGCGTCGCGGCGGCGACGTCGCGAAGGCGCTCGCGCTGGGGGCGAGGGCCGTGATGATCGGCCGCGCCTACCTGTGGGGCCTCGCCGCCAACGGGCAGGCGGGCGTCGAGAACGTGTTCGACATCATGCGCGGCGGCCTCGATTCGGCCGTGCTCGGGCTCGCGCGGTCCTCCGCGAGCGAACTCGCTCCCGAGGATCTGGTCATCCCACCCGGGTTCGCCGTCACGCTCGGTGCGACCGCGACCGCGACCGCGACCGCGACGGCGCCTTCGCCGCGTCCGAAGGTTGCGCGAACGGCCGCCCGGGCCGAGAGCCCGGTCGGCTAGCCTCGGTACGTGTCCGATGAGCTCGCCGCCGCGTCGGACCTCGCGCGCACGACGTGGCCCGCGATCGGGTCGGCACCGGTGGTGCTCGTGCCGATCGGCTCGATCGAGCAGCACGGCCCGCACCTGCCGCTCGGCACGGACAGCGTGATCGCACGGGCGGTTGCCGAACGGGCGGCCGCGCGACTGCCGGGGGAGGTGCTCGTCGCGCCGGCGATCGCCTTCGGCTCGAGCGGCGAGCACGCCGGCTTCCCCGGCACGGTGTCGATCGGCCGCCAGGCGCTGCACGCGGTCGTCGTCGAGTCGGTGCGGTCGCTGTCGCTGTGGGCGGCCCGCGTGGTCTTCGTGAACGGGCACGGCGGCAACATCGCGACCCTCGCCGCCGCGATCGGCCAGCTGCGCGCCGAGGGGCACGAGGTCGCCTGGGTGCCGTGCGCCGTCGCCGGCGGTGACGCGCACGCCGGTCGCACCGAGACGTCGCTCATGCTGCATCTCGCCCCGGGCGACGTGCTCCTGGAGCGCGCCGTGCCCGGCACGACTCGGCCGATCGCCGAGCTCATGCCCGAGCTGCGCGTCGGCGG
>JBAQPI010000199.1:0-2736 GCA_049305635.1 Rhodoglobus sp.
ACGCGGGCCTGGTCGGTGAGGGCGGCGGCCGCGTTGCGGTCGGCGATCGCCTGCCGGTAGATGAGCGTGGACTGCTCGGTGAGCCTGCCCATGGTGCCGAGCATGGCGAGCAGGTCGTCGGCATCCGGGCTCAGCAGCAGCGCGAGGCTCACGTCGCCGCCGCCCGTGCGGGCGACCTGCGCGATGAGCTGGCCGGCGCGGCGCGCGGACGCTTCGGCCTGCTGCTCCGCGGCGGCCGCCTGCGCATCGAGCTTGTCGGCCCGTGCGGTCGCGTCGTCGAGCTCGTTGCGCGCCGCGTTGTAGGCCTCGGCCTGCGCCTGGGCCTCGCGGGCGAGGTCCGCGGACTGGATCTCGAGATTGATCAGCAGGTCCTGGATGTCGCGCACCGCCGCCGCCGCGGAGGCCTCGTCCTGACGTGCCTGCTCCACCTCGTCCCAGGTCGGGTAGTCCTCGTCGGCGACCGCCGGGGACACCACGCCGAGCCCCAGCAGCAGGCTGCCGGAGACGATGACGGTGAGCGCCCCGAGGGGGCGGAAGCGCGCTCGCACTACCGACCCGGGCTCTCACCGTGATCAGCCAATGCGGATGCCCTGCCCCGCCATGTAGTTCACCGGGTTGACCGCGACGCCGTTGACGATCGTCTCGAAGTGCAGGTGGCAGCCGGTGGAGTTGCCGGTCGTGCCGACCTTGGCGATGTTCTGCGCGACCTCGACGCGCTGGCCGTAGGAGACCAGGTAGCCGCCGCCGACGATGTGGCCGTACGCGGTGCGCACACCGTTGCCGTGGTCGATGAGGATGTAGTTGCCGTAGCCGCCGTTCCAGCCCGCATAGATGACGGTGCCGCCGCTGGCCGCGTAGATGTTCGCGCCGCAGCCGGCGCCGATGTCCGTGCCCGAGTGATAGCTGTACCAGGGGTCGGTGCGCCAGCCGAACGACGACGTGATGTAGCCGGCGGCGGGACGCACCCAGCCGCTCGCGCTGATCTCGCCGGCGTCGAGGCTCGCGGCGGCCGCGATGCGCTCGCGCACGCCCGCGAGGTAGTCGGCCTCCGTCGCCGCCCGCTGCTCGCGCAGCACCACGAGTTGCGCCTGCAGCTCGGCCTGGCGGTTGAGCTGCTCCTCGAGCGCGGCCTGGGCGGCGATCGCCGCCGTCTGCGCCTCCGCGAACGCCTTCTCGGCCGCGTCGCGCAGCACCTGCAGCTCGGCCTTCGCGACCTCGGCCTGGTCGGTGAGCGCCTGCGCGGTGTTGCGGTCGAGGATGGCGCGTTCGTAGATCGCGTTGGCCTGCTCGGAGATCTTGCTCGACATCCCGAGGCCGTAGAGCAGGTTGTCGGCGTCGCCGGAGACCAGGAGGTTGGCCGAGATGTCCCCGCCGCCCACCCGCACGAGCTGGGCGGCCATCTGGCCGGCACGCTGCTCGGATGCGGAAGCGGTCGCGTTCGCGGCATCCGCCTGCTGCTGCAGGGTCGCGGCGCGCGCGGCGGCCGCCTGGAATTTCTCCTCGGCCTGCTGCCAGATGGTGCCCTTGGCCTCGGCGTCCGCCTGCGTGCGGGCGGCCTCGGCCTGCAGCGCGGCGAGCTGCGCCTCGATCTTGCGGATGAGCGCCTCGGCCTGCGCGACGTCGTTGCGGGCGGCGTTGACCTGGTCCCAGGTCGCGTAGTCGTCGGCCCAGGAGGGGGCGCTGCCCGCGACGCCCAGGGTGACGAGCAGTGCAAGCGCAGCACCGATCGCTGCCAGACGCATGCCTGCGCGTCGCAGCAGTGAACCCGCCGCCCCCTGGCGTCGTCGCGTGATAGCCATCGTTTCCCCGAATCGTGTCATCGAACTCACGCTGATAACACTGTCAACACTGCTCACAGTAACAACGCGCGCCCGCACCTTCAACAATGGGTTGAAACTAACCCGGGATGCCGCCGCCGGCCGGGACATTCTGCCCTGTCGCGCCGATCCGCCGCCGTTTGGCTTTTGCCGCCTCCCCCCTTATGCTTGACCGTCGGTAGCTAAGGAGTCCTGGACTTCGCGGCCCCATCGTTTAGTGGCCTAGGACACCGCCCTTTCACGGCGGCAGCACGGGTTCGAATCCCGTTGGGGTCACGTTTCGAGGGCTTCGGCTGTCGGCACAGTTTCACAAGTAAGGCCCTGTAGCGCAGTTGGTTAGCGCGCCGCCCTGTCACGGCGGAGGTCGCCGGTTCAAGTCCGGTCAGGGTCGCAAGGCACGGCCTTCTCTCGCCAGTAGGTCGTGCCTTACTCGGCTCTGTAGCTCAGTTGGTAGAGCGCACGACTGAAAATCGTGAGGTCACGGGATCGACGCCCGTCGGAGCCACCATAGGCAACCTATCGACTGCCACATCGAGTGTGAACAAGCGCCGCCGCACCTCGCCTCGCGCGGCTACGATCGCCGCGACACGTCACCCTGCCAACCCACTCGTCAACATCGCCTTGACGAGCGCGAGGCGTCAATGTAAGGTTGACCCACGGACATCCGCGATAGCGCCCGGAAACACGGCATCTCCGATGTCGACATCGAGCACGCGTGGCGAAACGCCGTCCGTCTCGTTGAGTACGACTATCTGGGGGAGAAGCGCCTCTTGATCATTGGGCCCGGACACAAGCGGCGCGATGCTCGAACTCGTGGGGGTACCCGCGGACTCACCAACCCGGATCATCCATGCAGATCAACTCCGACCCAAGTTCTATGACTATCTGAGGTGATGACCATGACAACCCAGACCCGACA
>JBAQPI010000200.1:0-6205 GCA_049305635.1 Rhodoglobus sp.
GGCGCCGAGCTTCCGCACGCGCTCGAGGCTGGCGGGGCCCGCCGTGCCGACGACGTCGGCGCCGCGCAGCACCGCGAGCTGCACGGCCATGGAGCCCACGCCCCCGGACGCGCCGTGGACGATCACGCGGTCGCCCGAAGCGACCCTCGTGGCCTCGAGCAGGTGCACGGCGGTGACACCCACGACCATGAGCCCCGCGGCCTGCGCCCAGTCGAGGTTCGCAGGTTTGGGCAGCACCGAGGTCGCGGGTACGGTCACGGCTTCCGCGTAACCGCCGGAGACGCGGTAGCCGATGACCTCGTCACCGACCTCGATGGGCCCGGCGGGACCGACTGCGTTCGTGCCCACGGCCGTGACCACCCCGGAGACCTCGCTGCCGAGCCGCAGCGGCAGCGCCGCCGGATTCGAGCCGAACTCGCCGCGCAGCCGCTTGAGGTCGGCGGGGTTCACCCCGCTCGCGCGCACCGCGATCGTCACCTGGCCTTCGCCCGGTGCCGGCACCGGCCGCTCGACGAATTCCAGCACGTGCGGCTCGCCGTAGGCGGGGGCGATGATCGCGGCGCTCATGCTGCCAGTATGCCGCCGGGCACCGCCGGCTACTCCGCCTTCACCTTCGTGGTCGCCTGCGCGTTCGACTCGTATGAGGTGTTCGTGGACTCGAAGAAGTTCACGAGCTGGAGGGTGTCGTTGGCCGCGGCCATCCACTTCGCCGGGTTCGAGACGTTGTAGTGCGGCTCGAAGCCGAGCTCCTCGAGCCGGCGGTCGGCGAGGTACTTCACGTACTGGTTGATGTAGCCGGCGTTCAGGCCCAGGATGCCGTTCGGCAGCAGGTCGCGGTTGTACTCCTCCTCCATCTGAACGGCATCCAGGATCATCTGCTTGATCTCGGCGGCGAACTCCTCCGTCTGCAGGTCGGGGTTCTCTTCGAGCACCGTGAGGATGAGGTTGATGCCGAACTTCAGGTGCAGCGACTCGTCGCGCACCACCCAGTCCATGAGCGAGCCGAAGTTGCGCAGCAGGTTGCGCTGCCGGAAGCTCAGCGCCACCATGAAGCCGGAGTAGAACCAGACGCCCTCGAGGATCACGTTGTAGGCGACCAGGTTGCGGATGAAGTCCTGCTTGCCCTCCGTCGTCGTGATGTCGAGGGTCTGCTCGGTCATGCGTTTGATGTACTTGACCTCGAACTCCTCCTTGCGCGCCATCGACGGGACGTCGACGTGCGCGTTGTATGCCTCGTTGCGATCGATGGGGAAGGTCTCGAGCACGTACTCGAAGGCCATGCAGTGGTTGGCCTCCTCCCACATCTGCTTGGCGAGGTAGAGGGTCGCCTCGGCCGCGTTCACGTAGGGGTAGACCCCGAAGGCGAGCGCCTTGTTGACGAGCAGCTCGTTCGGGTTGAAGTAGCTCATGAGGAAGGTCACCGCGTGGCGCTCCTCGTCGGTCATCTTCTTGAAGTCCGCGATGTCCTCGCCGAGCTGGATCTCGTTGGGGAACCAGGTGTTCGCGACGGCCTGGTCGTACAGGTCCATCGCCCACTGGTAGCGGATCGGCTTGAGCAGCAGGCCCTCTTGCAGGCCGGTTCCGAGAATTCCCATGATCTATTGGCAGCTTTCGCATTGCAGGTCGTCCATCGGATCGACCGGAACTTCGTACTCGGCGATGCGCTCCATCAGGCACCCGCCTTCGTCGCTAGCCCGCCGAACCCGCGGCGCGCGGGCGCCGGTGCGGCCTCGGCGGTCGAGCCCGTCGAGACCGCGGCCGGAGCGCTCGCGACAAGCTCCTCGGCCTTGTTCACCTTGACCGTCGACGGCTCGGCGGTGTGCCGCGGCTTCATGTGCAGGTAGTACGTCGTCTTCACGCCGCGCTCCCAGGCCGCGAAGTAGATGTCCATCATGTCGCCGAGGTCGCGCGTCTCGAGGTACATGTTGCGGCTGATGGCCTGGTCGATCCACTTCTGCGCGCGCGCGGCGACCTCGAGGAAGGCGTAGGGCGAGAGCTGGAAGCTGGTCTTGTAGACCTCCTTGAGGTGGTCCGGGATAGCGGCGACGTTCTGGATGTCGCCTTGCGACCGCAGGATCGCCTCGCGCGTCGAGTCCCAGATCCCCAGTTCCTGCAGGTCGGCGACGAGGTTGCGGTTGACCTCGAGGAACTTGCCGTTCGAGGTCGCACGGCTGAAGATCTGCGAGAACTGCGGGTCGAGACCGGGGGTGGTGCCCGCGACCAGACCGATGGATGCCGTCGGCGCGATCGCCATGAGCGTCGCGTTGCGCATGCCGCCCCTGACCTTCACGCGCAGGGCGTCCCAGTCGAGCCGGGTCGTGCGGTCGACCTTGATCGGCACGCCGCGGTCCGCCTCGGTGAGGGCGATCGAGTCGAGCGGCACGAGGCCCTGCGACCAGCGGCTGCCCTCGAAGTTCGCGTAGGCGCCGCGCTCCCCGGCAAGCTCGGCCGAGGCGTCGATCGCCGCGTAGGAGACGTGCTCCATGATCTCGTCGACCAGCTCGTAGGCCGCCTCGGACTCGTAGCTGACGCCGAGTCTCTCGATCACGTCGGTGAAGCCCATGACGCCGAGGCCGACGGCGCGGTTCTGGTGGTTGGAGAAGTCCGCCTCCTTCACGCTCGATCGCGTGATGTCGATGAGGTTGTCGAGCTGGCGCACCGCGATGCGCGCGGACTCCTCGATCTTGGCGTAGTCGATCGAGACCGCGCCGGACTCGGCGACGATGAGGTGCTGCGACAGGTTGATGGAGGCGAGGTTGCAGACCGAGACGTTGTCCTCGTCCTGCGGCAGCGTGATCTCGGTGCACAGGTTGGAGAGGTGGATCGTGCCCGTGTTGTTGTTGAGGGCGCGGTTGTTGATCGTGTCCTTCCAGGTCAGCCACGGGTGGCTCGTGGTCTGCAGCGAGATGAGGATCGCCTTGAACTGCTCGCGCGCGGTGATCTTCTTGAACATCCGCAGCTGCCCGGCCTCGGCCGCCGCGACGTACTCGTTGTAGCGCTCGGAGAACGCCTTGCCGTAGAGCTCGCTCAGGTCGGAGACCTCGAGCGGGTCGAAGAGGTACCAGTCGTCGTCGTTCTGCACGCGCTTCATGAACTCGTCGCTGATCCACACCGCGGTGTTGGCGGTGCGGGTGCGGCGGTACGGGTCGCCCGAGTTCTGGCGCAGGTCGAGGAACTCCGGGAAGTCGAGGTGCCAGTTCTCCATGTAGAAGCACAGGGCGCCGAACTTCTTGCCGCCGCGGCTGACCGCGCGCAGGATCGAGTCGATGGTGTGCATGAACGGGATCGGGCCCGTCGAGGTCGTGTTGTTGGAGCGGATCGGCGAGCCCTGGGCACGCAGCTTGGTGACCGAGAGCCCGATGCCGCCGGTGCCCTTGGTCAGCCACATGACATCGCGCGTGGTCTTCGCGATGTGCTCCATGTCGTCCTGCATCTCCATGACGAAGCAGTTGGCCAGCTGCGGGTAGATCGTGCCGGCGTTGACGAGCGTGGAGCCGGCCGCGAGGTACTCGAGGCTGGACATCTTGTCGTAGAAGCGGATCGCGGCGGCGGTCGGATCCTGCTCGTTGAGGGAGAGCCCCATGGCGATGCGCATCCAGAAGAACTGGGGCACCTCGAGGGCGTCGCCGTTGCGGCCCTTGATGCCGTAGCGGTTGTTGAGCGTGACGACGCCGATGTACTTGAGCAGTTCGTCGCGCGCGGGCTCGAGCCGCTCGCCGAGGGTCTCGAGGTCGAACAGCTGGGTGAGCCGCGGGTCGAGCAGGCCCTCCTCGACACCGCGCGCGATGTTGGGGACGAAATGCTCGCGGTGCAGGGTCTTGAGCTGCTCCGCGGTCTCGTAATCGCCGAGCACGCGCTTGTAGATCGTCTTGAGCAGCAGGCGCGCCGCGACGACGTCGAAGGCGGGGTCGTCCTTCACGTTCTGCAGGGCGACCTGGATGACGGCCTCATCGAGCTGCTGCGTCGTGATGCCGTCGAAGAGGGTGAGTTCGAGTTCGGAGGCGATCTGGGTGACCCAGGTGATGTTCTCGTCGAGTCCGACCGTCGCGGCTTCGATCGCGAGGTTGATCTTGTTCGCGTCGTACGGCTCCCGAGCGCCGCTGCGCTTGACGACTGTGATACCCACGAGAATCCTCTGCTTCCTACGAAATCCGGTGCCCGAAATACCCCGGAACGGCCCGTTCACCCCAACCCCGGCCAGGCGGTTTAACCACTATATATCGTGGGTCCGACAGCGCGGTAACACCAGATCTAGTGGCGTGTCGTCCACAGGATGTGGACAACTCCCCCGACTTCTCCACAGCCTGTGCACGGATTCGTACCCCGATTCGGGGACCGTATCAGGTGCCTCCGACGCGCCGTCACGGCCCTCGAACGCCCGGGCGAGCCGGGGCTAGGCTTGGTCGGCTATGAAGAGCTACGCGGACCTGTTGCGCACCCCCGGGGTGGGCCGCATCATCTCCGCGCAACTGCTCGCACGCTTCCCGAACGGCATGCTGTCGCTGGCCTTCCTGCTGCACATCGAGCAGGTGCATCACTCCTACGCCGCCGCCGGGCTCGTGCTCGCGGCGACGAGTGCCGGGCAGGCGGTGGCGGGGCCGCTCACGAGTCGCTGGATGGGCGCCTGGTCCATGCGCCCGGTGCTCGTGCTCACGACGGTCGTCTGCGCCGCCGGCATCTTCACGATGGCCTTCGTGCCGATGAGCGTGCCGATGTACATGGTCGTCGGCCTGGTGTGCGGGCTCAGCAGTCCGCCCGTCCAGCCCGCCGTGCGCACGATCTACCCCAAGATGGTCAACTCCACGCAGCTGACGCCGCTGTTCTCGCTCGACGCCTCGGCGCAGGAGATCATCTGGATCGCCGGTCCCGTCATCACGACCTTCCTCGCCACCCAGGTCTCCACGACGGTCGCGATCGTCGCCGCCGGGCTCTTCCTGGTCGGCGGCGGCGCGTGGTTCATCCTCAGTCCCGAGGTCGGGCGCGTGCGCATCCCGCGCAGCAAGCGCAAGTTCGGCACCGTGCTGCGCCGGCCCCCCGTGCTGCTGGCGACCATCACCGGCTTCCTGCTCGTCGGCTCCTGCGCCGCGGTCGAGGCGGGCGTCGTCGCCGTGTTCGGGCACGGCGGGCCCGAGGCCGGCATCGTGCTCGCGATCTGGGCGATCGGCTCGATCATCGGCGGCCTGGGGCTCGGCCACCTGCCGATCGGACCGTGGGCGCTCGCGCGGCGCATGCTGCTGGTCTTCGTCGGCCTCGCCCTCGCGATGGCGGTGCTCGACTTCTGGTGGCTCGCGGTGACGCTCCTCATCGCCGGCGCCGGCATCGCACCGGCGCTCGCGGTGATCTTCGCGATCGTCTCCTCGAGCGTGAAGTTCTCCGACACCGCGGAGGCCTACGGCTGGGTCGGCACCGGGCAGCTCATCGGGGCCGCGCTCGGATCCGCCGCCGCCGGGTTCCTCATCGACGCCAACGGCGCGATCGGCGGCTTCATCGCCGCCGCCGTGCTCGCCGCGGTCGGGGTGCTCGTGCCGACGGTGCTGCGCGGCTGGCACCCGGATCTGCGCGGGCGGGACGCGAGCCCGATACCGGACACCGAGCCCGTGGCGGTGCAGCCGAGCTGAGCCCGGTGGCGGTGCAGCCGAGCTGAGCCGGAGGCTCAGCGCAGCGGCGCGAGTGCCGTCGCGAGCTCGTGCAGTTCGGCGAGCATCCTGGCGAACACGACGGGGTGCTTCTCCTCGGGCTGGAAGACGCCGTCGTGCACGAGCGTGCCGATGTAGTTGATGTCGACCGTCGTGCCGGTCTTGACGAGGCCGACCGTGGCGATCACGGGGTCGAGCGCGGCGACGCCGCGGGTGCCCGCGGAGGCGCCCCCGTAGCTGACGAAGCCGAGGGGCTTGCGCTGCCACTCCGCGTAGAGGTAGTCGACCGCGTTCTTGAGTGCGGGCGAGTAGCTGTGGTTGTACTCGGGCGCGATGAAGAGGAATGCGTCGGCGGCATCCACTCGCGCGCTCCAGTCCAGGGTGTGCTGCCGGGTGTACTCGCGCTTGGCGGGGTGCGCAGGCTCGTCCATGAACGGCAGGGCGAGCTCGGCGAGATCGACGAAGTCGACCTCGAACCGCCCGTCCGCCTCGACGAGCGCGCGGGTCCACTCGGCGACGGGCAGGCCGGCACGACCTGGGCGAACGCTGCCGACGACGATCATCAGGGT
>JBAQPI010000201.1:0-5959 GCA_049305635.1 Rhodoglobus sp.
TGCCGACGAGCCCGTCGAACAGCGCCTCATCCGTCACCGAGGTCGGGACGAAGCGGTAGGTGCCGGCGTTGTTGACGAGGATGTCGACGTCGTCGAGCGCGGCGAGCTCGGCGATGTCGGCCGGTTCGGCGAGATCCGCGATCACGGCGCGTGCGGAGCCGCCCGCGCTGACGATCCCGGCGACGACCGCTTCGGCCTTCACCGGGTCGCGGCCGGTGACGATCACGTGGGCGCCGCGGGCGGCGAGGGTCTCTGCAGCCGCTCGCCCGATGCCGGAGGTCGATCCGGTGACGAGGGCCGTTCGCCCGTGGAGGGTCACTGCTGGGCGGCCTTCGCAAGTGCGACGTCGACCGGGACCCCGCCCAGACCGTAGCCGTCGCGGCTGGTCTCGTCGATGATCACGTAGACGAATGGGCGGATCAGCTCCGCCTTCTGGACCTCGACGACGGTGTCGGTGATGCGGGCGATGAGATCGCTCCTCTGTTCCGGGTTGAGCGAGCCGCCGGGGAGTTGAACGGTGACGACGGGCATGATGGTGTCCTTTCCGATAGGTACTATGGCAATCGCCATACTATTGCATTCACCATAGTACGATTGACGGCAAGACACAAGGAGCCAGGATGCCCAGAACGTCCACCGCCCGCAGCGCCGCGATCCAGACCGCCGCCGACCTGTTCCGCCGTCAGGGTTACGCGGCGACCGGTCTCGAGGAGATCCTCGCCGTCAGCGGCGCGCCGAAGGGCTCCTTCTACCACTACTTCCCTGACGGCAAGCAGCAGCTCGCGACCCAGGCGCTGACCTTCAGCGGCGAGCGGGTACGCCAGCGCATCGAGCACGCGGCCGCGACCACTCCGTCCGCCGGCGCGCTCGTGACCGTGATCGCCGCGGGGCAGGCGAAAGACCTCCGCGACTCCGGGTTCGCGCTCGGCTGCCCGGTCGCGACCGTCGCACTCGAGCTTGCCGGCACCTCGGATCAGATCGCCGAAACCGCGCACGCCGCGTTCGAGAGTTGGGCGGCACCCCTCGCCGACCGTCTCATCGCCGACGGCCGATCGGCCTCGGAGGCCGTCCGCCTCGCCCGCTGGACCGTCGCCAACCTGGAGGGCGCCCTCGTGCTCGCCCGCGCCGCCCGGGACGCGACCATCGTGACCGATGCGGCGGCGATCACCGCCGCCATGCTCGACGGAGACGGACCGACCTCGGCGACTGAGGGGGTCGCGGGATCGACGCCCGTCGGAGCCGCCACGAGTACGCCGTAACACGACCCACCCCATCGGTAGGCTTACCCGGATGAAGACTTCAGCCGCCGCCCTCGCCCTGCTCGCCGCGATCGCCCTCGCCGGCTGCGCGCCGACCGCGCCGGAGCCCACGCCCGCTCCCGCAGAGTCCGGCGCCTGCGCGGGCGTGGAGGTCGTCGTCGACTTCGGCGTGCTCGACGCGCCCTCGATCGATGAGTGCGTCGACGCCGGCCCCGCCGCGGACGCGGTGGCGGATGCCGGGGTGACCACCGAGGGCACCGTCGACTGGGGCGACCAGATCGTGTGCCGCGTGAACGATCGCCCGGCCGCGGACGAGACCGTCGAGGTCGAGGGCCAGGAGCCCTTCGTGGAGGCGTGCCAGTCGATGCCGGCCGCGACCGCGTACTGGTCGCTGTGGGTGAAGCTCTCCGCCGACGGCGAGTGGGAGTACGCACAGGAGGGGCTCAGCACCCTCGAACTCGAGCCCGGGCAGGCCGTCGGCCTGGTCTACACCACGGGCACCGAGTCCACGCCACCGGGCAGCTGATGCCCCGCGGCCGCCTCGCCCCGCTACGAGCGGCAGCGATCCTCGCGGCCGCGTTCGTGGTGCTGAGGGTCGCCTACCGAGTGATCTTCGGGGGCGCCTCGGGCGGCGAGTTCCGGCTGCTCGACCTGCCGCGCATCCCGCTCGCCGGTCCCTTCGAGCACATCACCCTGTTCGGGCCGGTCACCCTCGGCGGTCTCAGCGCGGCGTTGGTGAGCGCGCTGCCGTTCGCCGCGGTCATCCTCGCCTTCGGCCTGCTCAACGTCATCGTGGACGTGCGCGCCCTGTTCACCCGGGGCGCGGTGCGCGGACCGTTGCGCACCGTCTCACGCGCGATCGTGATCGCCTGGGCCAGCTTCCCCGCCCTGCTGGACTCGGTCAGGCGGGTGCGGGTCGCCCGCGAGCTGCGGGGCGAACGGGGCGCGGCATCCCTGCTCGTGCCGATATTCGAGCACACCGTCGAACGCGCGCTCGCCCTCGCCGCCTCGATGGAGGTGCGGGGCTTCGCGGCGAGCGGTCGCCTCGAGCCGACCTGCGAGCGACCGGTCGTGATGCGGGATGCCGCACTCGGCTTCGCCGGCACCCGCATCCTCGAGGGCATCGACCTCGAGCTCGAACCGGGCACCCTCACGCTCGTGACCGGGCCGACCGGCTCCGGCAAGTCGAGCCTGCTGCACGCGATGAGCGGGCTGTTCCAGCACTTCCTCGAGGGCGAGCAGACCGGGCTCATCGAGATCGGCGGAGCCGACCGCGCCACCACGCCGCCGCGGGAGACCGCCGGCTTCGTCGGCGTGGTGCCCCAGTCCGCGCGGCTGTCGTTCGTGGCGGAGACCGTCGCCGACGAGCTCGGCTTCACGCTCGCGGTGCGCGGTGTGGCCCCCGTGATCGTGCACGACCGGGCCGCCGAGACTGCGCGGCACCTGGGCATCGAGCACCTGCTCGACCGCGACGTGCGCGCCCTCTCCGCCGGCCAGGCGCAGCTCGTCGCGATCGGCGCCGCGATCGTCTCTCGCCCGGTGCTGCTGATCGTGGACGAGCCGCTCGCCGAACTCGATGCCGCGGCACGCGCGCGCGTCGTGAACGCCCTCGACCGGCTCGCGCACGAGGCGGGGATGTGCGTCATCGTCGCCGAGCACCACAGCCGCGAGCTGGACGGCATCGCGGATGCCCGGCTCGAGCTGCGCGACGGGGCCGTGCACCGGGTGGAGCCCGGCGAGCCCCCCCGCGAGGGTGCTGCGGGGGGCCCGCCCGCCCCGACCGTTCCGGTCGACCCGCGCGCCAGCATCCGCCACCTCTCGGTCGCACACGGCGGGGCGACGGCCGTCGACGACGTCAGCTTCGAGGTGGCCGGCGGTGAGCTCGTCGCCCTGCTCGGGCCGAACGGGGCGGGCAAGTCGAGCCTGCTGCACGCGATCGCGCGACCCGCCCAGCCGGGCACGGTCGGCATCGACGGGCGGGATGTCGCGGGGCTCAAGCCGCGCGAGCGCCGCCGCGCGGTCGCACTCGTGCCCGAGGCCTTCGACGACCTGCTGTTCACCACGACGGTCGCCGAGGAGTGCCGCCGCGCCGACGGCGCCGACGAGACGTTCGCGCGGTTCCTCGGGCTCGCCGCCGAGCACGACCTTCTGGCGCGGCATCCCCGGGACCTCTCGGCGGGCGAGCGCCTGTGCCTCGTGATCGCGATCCAGCTCTCCGCGAAGCCCGCGCTGCTGCTCGTCGACGAGCCCACCCGCGGGCTCGACCCGGCCGCCCGCGAACTCGTCGGCGCGGCGCTCGCCCGGGCGGCGGCATCCGGCACGGCGGTGATGATCGCCACCCACGATCGCGAGTTCGCCGATCGGTTCGCCACGCGCTCGATCGCGATGGATGCCGGGCGCGTCGGCGTCGTGGCGGTGACCCCGTGACGCCGCTGACGACCCGGGGCCGCTGGACGTCGTGGGTGCTCTGGGCGACGAGCCTCGTCGCCGCCGCGAGCTTCAGCTGGCCGCTGTTCGCCTCGGCGGTGCCCGCGGATGCCAGGGGCGCCGTGCCCTTCGTCGCGCTCGCGCTGGTGCCCGCCCTCGGGCTCGGGCTCGCCCTCACGCTCGACCGCGAGATGTACACCGCGAAGACCGTCGCCCTGCTCGGGGTGCTCTCCGCGGTCGGCGCCGCGGTCCGCATCGCCGGCACCGGCGTCGGTGGCGTCGAGGCCGTGTTCATCGTGCTCGTGCTCGCCGGTCGCGCCTACGGCGCGCGGTTCGGCTTCCTGCTCGGCATGCTCACGATCGCGATGTCCTCGGTGCTGTGGGGCGGGTTCGGCCCGTGGACGCCGTTCCAGATGTTCGCGTGCGGGTGGGTCGGCGCCGGTGCCGGACTGCTGCCGCACCTCAGGGCTCGCTCGGCACGGCTCGAGGTGCTCCTGCTCATCGGGTACGGCGTGATCGCCTCATACCTGTTCGGCCTCGTCATGAACCTGTGGTACTGGCCGTTCGCGGTCGGCATGGGCACGGATATCTCGTACTCGCCGGGTGCGCCGATCGGCCAGAACCTCGCGTCCTTCGGGCTCTACTCGCTCGTCACCTCGACGCTCACCTGGGACACCGTGCGCGCGATCACGACCGCGGTCGGCCTCGCCCTCGTCGGCCGGGCGGCTCTCGCGGCGCTGCGCCGGGCGAAGCTCGGGCCGCGGGTCACACCGAGAAGTAGCGCGCCTGGGGATGGTGGAACACGAACGCGTCCGTCGACTGCTCCGGATGCAGCTGCAACTCCTCCGACAGCTCGACACCCATCCGCTCGGGCCTGAGCAGCTCGACGACCTTGCGGCGGTCCTCCATGTTCGGGCAGGCGGGGTAGCCGAGCGAGAACCGGGCGCCGCGGTACTGCAGCTTGAACATGCCGGCGATCTCGTCCGGATCCTCGGCGGCGAAGCCGAGTTCGGCGCGCACGCGCGAGTGCCAGTACTCCGCGAGCGCCTCGGTGAGCTGCATCGTGAGGCCGTTGAGCTCGAGGTAGTCACGGTACTTGTTCTCGGCGAACAGCTTGGCGGTGACGGCGTCGACCGCGGAGCCGGCGGTCACCAGCTGGACGGCCACGACATCCGTCTGGCCCGACTCCCGCGAGCGCACGTAGTCGGCCAGGCACAGGTGACGGTCGCGGCGCTGCCGGGGGAAGCTGAAGCGCAGGCGGTCGCTGCCGAGCGGCCCGCCCGAGCCGCCGTCGGGGGCCAGGAGCCCGGGCACCCCGAGCACGCCCTGCGGGTCGTCGCCGTGGTGGAGCACGACCATGTCGTCGCCCTCGGAGACCACGGGGAAGTAGCCGTAGGCGACGGAGGCGTCGAGCATGCCCTCGGCGAGGATCCGGTCGAGCCAGTACCGCAGCCGCGGCCGGCCCTCGGTCTGCACGAGTTCCTCGTAGCTCGCGCCGTCCTCGGCACGGCTGGGCTTGAGCCCCCACTGGCCCATGAACGTCGCGCGCTCGTCCAGGAAGGCGGCGTAGTCGGCGAGCGCGATGCCCTTGACGATCCGGGTTCCCCAGAACGGCGGCGCGGGGATCTGGTTGTCGGAGGCGACATCCGATCGTGCCGGCATGTTCTCCGGCTCGGTGAGCTCGAGCGTGGAGCGCGGATAGATGCGCTTCTTCAGCGGCGGCAGCCCGACCTCGGCCGGGTCGGCGCCCCGCGCGATGGCCACGAGCGGCTCCATGAGCGCGAGCCCCTCGAAGGCGTCGCGCGCATACCGCACCTCGCCGTCGAACAGCGCGGCGAGGTCGTCCTCCACGAAGGCGCGGGTGAGGGCGGCACCGCCGAGCAGCACGGGCCACTTGGTGCCGAGGCCTCGGGTGTTGAGTTCGAGCAGGTTCTCCTTCATGACGACCGTGGACTTCACCAGCAGCCCGCTCATGCCGATCACGTCGGCGTCATGCTCCTCGGCCGCGCGGATGAACTCGCTCAGCGGCTGCTTGATGCCGATGTTGATCACGTCGTAGCCGTTGTTGGTCAGGATGATGTCGACCAGGTTCTTGCCGATGTCGTGCACGTCCCCGCGCACGGTCCCGAGCACGATGGTGCCCTTGCCTGCGGCCTCGGACTTCTCCATGTGCGGCTCGAGCAGTGCGACGGCGGCCTTCATGACCTCCGCGGACTGCAGCACGAAGGGCAGCTGCATCTCGCCGCTGCCGAACCGCTGGCCGACCACCTGCA
>JBAQPI010000202.1:0-2019 GCA_049305635.1 Rhodoglobus sp.
CACCGGCTACGTGCTGCTCGGGCTGCTGCTCGAACACGTCACCGGGCGCGGGTTCCACGAGCTGCTGCACGAGCGCATCTTCACCCCGCTGGGCATGGATGACACGTACCTGCTGTACCGCTCCGAGCCGCGGGCCGGGGCGCGGCCGATCGCGCCGTTCACGCTCGGGGCGGTCGAGGCATCCACGTTCCGCAGCGTCAGCTGCGACTGGGCCGGCGGCGGCATCGTGTCCACGCTCGCGGATCTGGCGGCGTTCGGCCGGGCGCTGCACGAGGGGCGGCTGGTGAGCGGCGAGAGCCTGGCGCGGCTGCAGGCGGTGCGCAATCGGTTCCGGCGCGGCATCCACTACGGCACCGGGACGATGGAGTTGCGCTTCGAGGAGTTCTTCTTCCTGCTGCGCGGCCTGCCCCGCCCCACCGGACACATCGGGGTGCTCGGCACGCACCTCTTCTATGACGCGGTCAACGACGCGCACATCGTGATGAACTTCGGCGGCACGACGGAGATGGTGCGCAGCTTCAGGACGCTGATTCAGATCGAGACGGAGTTGCGGCGGGGGCGGTAGACTAAGGCGCATTAGTCCACTTGGGAGGCGCCATGCGCTCGGTCAACATCCACGACGCGAAGACCCACTTCTCGCGCCTCGTCGACGAGGTCGCCGCGGGCGAGACCGTGATCATCGCGAAGGCCGGCAAGCCCGCGGTGCGGCTCGTGCCCCTCGATGCAACCCCGGATCGCGCCAAGACCCTGATCGGCTTCCTGCAGGGTCGCATCGAGGTGCCCGACGACTTCGACCGCATGGGCGAGGGTCAGATCGCGGATCAGTTCGAGGGCCGATGATCTACCTGCTCGACACCCAGCTCGTGCTGTGGGCAGCCGCGGCATCCCCGCGTCTGCCCGAGGGTGCGCGCCGCCTACTCGCCGACCCGAACAGCGGCTTCATGTTCAGCGCGGCCGTGATCTGGGAGGTGGCGATCAAGAGCAGCCTGGGCCGACCGGACTTCGCCGCGGATGCCCGGCTACTGCGCCGCGGACTGCTCGACAACGGCGCCACCGAACTCGAGATCACGAGCGAGCACGCTGCCGCCGTCGCGGACCTGCCGCCGCTGCACCGTGACCCTTTCGACCGCATCCAGGTAGCCCAGGCCCGGGTCGAAGGGCTCGTGCTGCTGACGGCGGATGCGCAGGTCGCGGCGTACGGGGCTCTCGTGGAGTTGGTGTAGGCGGGCTGCCCTCCGACCGCCAGCCAGCTCGATGGTGCAAGATGTGACACATGCTCGCACACAAGGCACCGCTCAGCTCGCCCGTCTTCCTGCTCATCGGCATCGGATCGGCGATCGTCGGGCTGCTGCCCTGGCTGATTACCGGCATGCGCCTGCCGCTGCAGAACCTGTGGGCGACCGCGACGCTGCCCGCGGACATGCCGCTCGCGCTGCTGCCCTTCAGTCAGTACTTCATCTTCCTGATCGTCGCGCTCATCGTCATCGGGTCGACGATCGCGGGCATCGCGGGGCGGTGGGTTGCGGCGCGGCATCCCGGTTCGGCGCTGGTCGCTCTCCTGGGCGGTGTGCTGATCGTGCAGGTGATCGCCACCGCGCAGACGGCGATCGTGGTCAGCGCCGGCCTGAGCGATCGGGCCGCCTCCACGGTCTACCTCGTGGCGCTCACGTGCGGAACCGTCGCCGCCATCCTGCTGGGCCTCGGGATGCTGGTCCTCGTCGCGCGGGCACCGCGGGCGGGCGCGCTGATCGCCTTCAGCCTCGCCGCGATCGCGTTCGCCTCGTGGCTCGGCGGGCTGTTCTTTCCCGTGGGAACCTTCTCGACGGCATCCCCCCTCACGTCGGTGCTGCGCGAGGTGATGCAGTTCGCCCCGGCCGTGATCATCGGCGTCGCGATCGCGTGGTGCGGCGTCAACTCGGTCGGGCGGGTGATCGCGGCGGTCGCCGCCCTGGCGATGCTCTGGGTCGGGCTGACCGCCGCGACGGCGGTCAGTGCCGCGGTGGGCTCCCGAGTGCTCGC
>JBAQPI010000203.1:0-4407 GCA_049305635.1 Rhodoglobus sp.
TCGACGCCTACGGGCACGTCAACAACGCCGAGATGCTGCGCCTGCTCGAGGAGGCCCGCATGCAGGCGTTCTGGCGTTCCGAGCAGCCCGAGAACGACCTGCCGACCGCGGTGCTCGAGGCCGGCCCGAATCCCCAGGTGCTGAGCCTCATCGCCCGTCAGGAGATCGAATACCTCGCCCCGATTCCGTACGACCGCCGGCCGCTCGACATCGAGTTGTGGATCGGCCGGCTCGGGGGAGCGAGCCTCGAGCTCGGCTACGAGGTGTACTCGCCGGTCGGGGTCGAACCGCGACGCCTCTACACGCGCGCCGCGACGACCCTCGTGATGGTCTCGGCGGCGACCGAGTCGCCCACGCGCATCCCGGCCGAGCACCGTGCGGCGTGGCAGCCCTACCTCGAGACGCCGATCGCGTTCAACCGCCGCGGCTAAAAGTCCGGCACCCGCACGGTGATCTCCTGCGCGACGCTCGCGAGCAGCACGCCGTCCCTCGAGTAGACGCGACCCTGCGCGAGCCCGCGACCGCCGACCGCGGTGGGAGACTCCTGCACGTAGAGCAGCCAGTCATCCACCCGTCCGGGGCGGTGCAGCCACATCGCGTGGTCGAGGCTCGCGACCTTGAGCCCGGGTGTCGACCACGGCACGCCGTGCCGCCGCAGCACCGACTCCTGGATGGTGAAGTCGCTCGCGTAGACGAGCGCCGCCTGGTGCAGGTCGCGATCGTCCGGCATCGGGCGGACCGTCTTCATCCACACCGCCTGGGTCTCGGTGCGCTCGCCCTCGACGGTGAGGTAGATCGGGGATGGCACGTGCCGCACGTCGAAGGAGCGCTCCATCGCCCACGCCCGTGCGACGGAGTGGTCGACGCCGGCGAGGGTGTCGGCGGTGCTCGGGAGGGATTCGGGATCGGGCAGTTCCGACGGCATGGCGACCTGGTGGTCGAGGCCTGGGTCGTCATCCTGGAACGAGGCGATCATCGAGAGGATCGGCTGGCCGTCCTGGTAGGCCTGCGTGCGGCGGGTCGAGAATGACCGCCCGTCGTGGATGCGATCCACCGAGAACGTGATCGGCAGCTCGAGGTCGCCGGGCCGCAGAAAGTAGCCGTGCATGGAGTGCGCGTGCCGTTCGGGGCTGATGGTGCGCTGCGCGGCGACGAGGGCCTGCGCCATCACCTGCCCGCCAAAGACGCGGCCACTGGGCATCGGCTGACTGTGACCGGTGAAGATGTCCTCGCGCGTGCGGGCGCCGGTGTCGGTGAGGTTCAGGGATGCCAGCATCTCGGACAATGGGTCGGCCATGCCCTGTAGTTTAGGAGACCTATGGCCAGCACCTTCACCCTCGTCGACTCCCTCGCGCTCGGGGATCTGCATGTGTACCTCGGCCGGGCGATGCGCGTCGAGGACGGCTCGGTGCGCCTCATCGCCGGCTCCGGGGTGCTCGCCGTCTACGTACCGGTGCTGCTGCCGGCCGGCCTGCTCGACGAGTCCCCGACGGTGCTCGGCCTGCGCACCTTCGCGCTCACCAGCCAGGACGACTTCGACGTCGTCGTGCCGGTGCGCTCACTGCTCGCGCGCGTGGAGGGCCAACTCGAGGCCGCCACGGCGAACGTCGCCGAGCCCGTGGTGGTGCACCTGCCAATGGAGGTCAACACCGTCACCTGGACGTCCATCTCGCCGCCGCGAGGCGGCTGGCACCCGATGCCGACCGCCGAGTGGAGCGTGCTGGACTCGGTCGCGCGCGCCGGCATCGAGGAGGTCACGGCCGCGATCCCCGCCGGCACGGGGGAGCAGATCGTGCACCGCGTGCGCACCGAGGTGTGGGGGCGGCCCATCGACGGCATGGAGCACGTGCCCGCGGGCGCCGCCTTCGCCGCCCTCAGCCTCGGCTTCCTCGGCGAGGGCGACAGCGTCTCGGTCTACGAGTCGGGCCCGTGGACGCGCGTGACCACGAAGCGCGGCCACGTGCTCGTCAAGCGACGCAACTGGACGATCGCCCGCTAGCGGAGCGCGACGGCGCGCCCCGTCGTGCGGCGCCGATCCTCGACTCCTTCGTCCTGGGATGCCTCGAATCTAGTCCTCGAAGGTGTTCACCATCGCGTGCGCGGTCCGCTCGAGGTAGTCCCACAGCATCGACTCGTGCAGCGGAGCGAGCTCGAGCGAGTCGACCGCGACGCGCATGTGCTCGAGCCAGCGGTCGCGAGCATCGGGGTTGACCTTGAATGGCAGGTGTCGCATCCGAAGTCTCGGGTGCCCACGCTGTTCGCTGTAGGTGCCCGGACCTCCCCAGTATTGCTCCAGGAAGCCGGTGAGACGCTGGATGGCGCCCTCCAGGTCCTCCTCGGGGTACATCGGCAGCAGCACCTCATCGGTGCGGATGCCCTCGTAGAACCTGCGGACGAGCCTCTCGAACGTCGGCCGGCCGCCGACCTGTGCCCAGAAGCTCCCGCCGACAGGCTCCCCGCCCTGGCCCATCCGCAGTGTCAGGTCGCTCATGGCTTCTGCACCGGCACAGGCTTGGTCTTCGGCGGCCGGGCGCCCCGCACGCTCGTCGCCCCCTCCGCGCCGCTGAGGACGATCGAGTTCAGCGACGGCAGCCGGATGCCGTCCTCGTCCAGGGCGCGCTTGAGCCGGGCCCGCAGCTCCCGGGCCACGTCGTCCTTCGACTGGGACGCGGTCTTGACCACGAGCCGCATGACGACGGCCTCGGCCGAGATCGACTCGATGCCCCAGACCTCGGGCTTCTCAAGGATGCGCGACTTCCACTTCGTGTTGGAGGCCAGGTCGAGCGCGACGGCGAGGATGCGCTGCTGCACCGCCTCGACATCCGCGTCGTACGGCACCGCCAGGTCGACGATCACCCTCGCCCAGCCCTGCGACATGTTTCCGACGCGCTGGATGTCGCCGTTGCGCACGAACCACAGCGTGCCGTTGACGTCGCGGATCTGGGTGATGCGGATCCCGACCCCCTCCACGACGCCCGTGGCGAAGCCCGTGTCGACGATATCGCCGATGCCGAGCTGATCCTCGGCGACCATGAACAGGCCGTTGAGAACATCCTTGACGACGTTCTGGGCGCCGAAACCGAGACCGGCGCCCAACGCGGCGGTGATCAGGGCGAAAGCGCTCGTCACCTCCGGCACGACCGTGGTGAACAGCAGCAGGAGCACGACGATCACGATGAGTGCCGTGACGATGTTGCCCAGCACGGCGCCAAGCGTCTTCGTGCGCTGCACGATGCGGACGGCCGCCAGTGGTGAGGTCAGCAACGCCTGCGTGTCCTCGGCGCCCTGCTTGCGCTTGGCCCCGTTCACCACGCGGCGCACGACCCGACCGATGATCAGCAGGAGGATCCCGCGCAGCACCGCGGCGCCCACCACGATCGCCACGATGGTGATCACGTGGAACTGCGCGTCCCAGGCGGCCAGCGCGGCCCACAGTGCGTTCCAGTCCATAGGTCCTTCAGCCTACCGACCGCATAGCATCGTCGAATGATCCGCGACCTGACCCCGGCTGACCTCGATCGACTCGTCGAGCTCAACAGTGCCGCGGTTCCGGCTGTCAGCGAGACGGATGCCGCCGGCATGCGCCGCCTGCTCGCCCTGTCCGCCCTCGCGCTCGCGATCGTCGACGACGCCGATACCGTGCTCGCGTTCGCGATCCTCATGACCCCCGGTGCCGACTACGCGAGCGAGAACTACCGCTTCTTTCAGGCGCGCGGCACGGACTTCCTCTACGTCGACCGGATCGTCGTCGCCGAGTCCGCCCGCGACCGCGGCCTCGGCGCCGAGCTCTATCGCGCGGTGTTCGACGCGGCCCGTCGACAGGGTCGCGCCGAGGTCACGTGCGAGGTCAACCTCGACCCGCCGAATCCGGGGTCGCTGCGCTTCCACCGCCGCCTCGGGTTCACCGAGGTGGGGCGGCAGGCGACGAAGGGCGGTTCGGTCACGGTGGCACTGCTCGCGGCATCCCTCTCGTAGCGCACCCCGCGCTTAGTGCAGGTCGCGCTCCCGTGCCTTCAGTGCACGCTCGACGCCGGCGAGCTCCTCGATCACGAGGCGCCGCAGGGCCGGGAACTCCGGGTTCGCCTCCAGCCACGCCTTCGCTCGCGCCACGAGCTGAGGTGAGGCGAGCGCGGCGGGGAAGAAGCCCACGATCACGTACTCGGCGATCTTGTAGCTGCGCTCCTTCCAGATCCTCGTGAGGCTCTCGAAATAGGGCTCGACGAGATCCGCGAGAACCCCGGGCTCGTTGACATGCTGGAAGCCGACGCCCATGTTGCGCAGCACCGTGTTCGGGATCGCGTCATCGGTCAGCGCCGACTCGAGCGCTGCCCTCTTGCCGGCCGCGGTCGGGATGGTCGCCCGCGCCCGCGCGGCGGCCTGCTGGCCGTTGGCGGTGTTGTCCTTCTC
>JBAQPI010000204.1:0-2343 GCA_049305635.1 Rhodoglobus sp.
GTAGCGCAGGTCGTGGCCGAGGCGGTCCTGCACCCGGTCGACGTACGACCAGTCCTTGCCCGTGGCATCCAGCAGCAGCTGGGTGAGCTGCTTGTTGGTGAGCTCGGTGCCGCCGCCGATGTTGTAGATCTCGCCGGCTCGCCCGCGGGTGAGCACCATCGCGATGCCGCGGGTGTGGTCGTCGACGTGCAGCCAGTCGCGGATGTTGTCGCCCTCGCCGTACAGCGGCACGTGCTGGTCGTCGATCAGGTTGGTAACGAACAGCGGGATGACCTTCTCGGGAAAGTGGTACGGCCCGTAGTTGTTCGAGCAGCGGGTGATCGAGAGGTTCATGCCGTGGGTGCGGTGGTAGCTGCGCGCGAGCAGGTCGCTGCCGGCCTTCGATGCGGAATACGGCGAGTTCGGCTCGAGGGGCTGCTGCTCGTCCCATGACCCCTCGGGGATCGAGCCGTAGACCTCGTCGGTGGAGACGTGCACGAAACGCCCGGTGCCCGCCCGCAGCGCGGCGTCGAGCAGGCGCTGGGTGCCGAGCACGTTCGTCTCGACGAAGATCCCGGAATCGCGCACAGACCGGTCGACGTGTGACTCGGCCGCGAAGTGGACGATCGAGTCGATACCCGGCAGGATGCGGTCGAGCAGCTCGGTGTCGCGGATGTCGCCGTGCACGAAGGAGTAGCGCGGCGATTCGGCGACTGAGACAAGGTTCTCGAGGTTGCCGGAGTAGGTGAGCGCGTCGAGCACGACGACCTCGGCGCCGTCCAGGCCCGCGTACGCGTCTTGCAGGGTGCGGCGCACGAAGTTCGAGCCGATGAAGCCGGCACCGCCGGTGACCAAGATCCTTTGTGCCATTCGCTCCCTTTCGCCGACCCCGATCGATTGTAGTCGTCGGCACTCCCGCGCAGTCCGGCGGCGATGCCGAGTTGCTAGGCTTGCCGGGTGCAGATCCGGCCGCTGACGATCGAGGGCGCCTTCGAATTCACCCCGGTGATCCACGGGGACGAGCGGGGCGCATTCGTCGAGACCTACCGCCACGAGCTGCTCCAGGAGGTGGTGGGCCACCGGCTCGACCTCCGGCAGGCCAACCTCTCGGTGTCGGCGAAGGGCGTGGCACGCGGCATCCACTACGCGCTCGTCCCGCCCGGCCAGGCCAAGTACGTCAGCACATCGCGGGGTTCGTTCATCGACTTCGTCATCGACATCCGGGTCGGGTCGCCGACGTTCGGACAGTGGGATTCGGTGCTGATCGACGATGTCGACCGCCGCATGGTCTACCTCGCGGAGGGACTCGGCCACGCGATCGTGGCCCTCGAGGACCGGTCCACCGTCACCTACCTCGTCTCAGCGGTCTACAACCCTCAGCGAGAGCTGTCGATCAACCTGCTCGACCCGCAGATCGGCCTGGAGTTCCCGTTCACGGCGGACGGTCTTGTGTTGTCCGATCGCGATACGTCGGCCCCGGGATTGGCCGAAGCGGCTGAGCGCGGCCTCCTCCCGACCTGGGACGAGTGCCAGACCTACTACTCGAGTCTCGAACGAGCCCGAACGTGAAGGGCATCATCCTCGCCGGAGGCTCTGGCACCCGGCTCTACCCGATCACCAAGGGCATCTCCAAGCAGTTGATGCCGATCTACGACAAGCCGATGGTCTACTACCCGTTGTCGACGTTGATGATGGCGGGTATCAGCGAGGTGCTGGTGATCTCGACGCCGGATGATCAGCCTCAATTCCAGCGACTGCTCGGCGACGGGTCCGCGCTCGGCATTTCCCTCAGCTACGCGGCCCAACCCTCACCGGACGGTCTGGCCCAGGCGTTCATCATCGGCGAGGAGTTCATCGGCGATGACAGCGTCGCCCTCGTGCTCGGTGACAACATCTTCCACGGCGCCGGGCTCGGATCCTCGTTGCGCAAGAACTCCGAGATGACCGGTGCGCTGATCTTCGCCTACCACGTTGCGAACCCGCGTGCATATGGGGTGGTCGAGTTCGATGCCGGTTTCACCGCGATTTCCATCGAGGAGAAGCCCGTATCACCAAGGAGCAACTACGCGGTGCCGGGGCTGTACTTCTACGACAACGACGTCGTCGAGATCGCCAAGTCGGTCAAGCCGAGCGCGCGAGGCGAGATCGAGATCACGGCCGTGAACGACGTGTATCTGCAGCGCGGCGATCTCAGGGTGCAGGTGCTCGATCGCGGAACGGCGTGGTTGGACACCGGGACGTTCGAGTCGATGATGCAAGCCTCCGAGTATGTGAAGGTCATCGAGGACCGGCAGGGGTACAAGATCGGTTGCATCGAGGAGATCGCCTGGCGCGCCGGCTGGATCTCGGACGATCAACTCCAGA
>JBAQPI010000205.1:0-5103 GCA_049305635.1 Rhodoglobus sp.
CGCACCCGCCAGAGCCCGGTTACCCTTGCTGCGTCTCCGCCCTGGGGGAGTTGGCCTGGATGGCGCCACGCGAGGAGCCGTAGAGATTGTACCGCTATGATTTCCCGTGGTCTCCGGCTTGTACTGCTGGCGTGCCTGGAGAATTCGCCTAGTGGCCTATGGCGCACGCTTGGAAAGCGTGTTGGGTGCAAGCCCTCGGGGGTTCGAATCCCCCATTCTCCGCCGAACGCCGCGGCTCGACCGCGCTTGCAGACTCCGCAGTACCGCTAAAGTGAGGGAAAAACCGGAACCCTGGGGGATCACGTGGCAGGAGCAGCGCGTCGCGAGCCTGCTCGCGCTCGCGCGGTCGCCGATCCTTCTGCGATCCGGCTGCGGCCCCGCCCGCGGTTGATCTGGCAGGGCCTCACGGCGTGCGTGGCCTTCCTCACCCCGGTCTTCGCGCTGCTCTACCTGCTGACCGTGCCGGGCGGCAGCTGGCCTTGGGTGCTCGCGCTCCAGCTCATCGTGAGCCTCGCGGTCGGGGCCGGCTGCGCGCGGTTCTTCCTCGCCGCGATCTGGGTGGACCGCGAGGGCATCAGCGAGCGCGGCTACGTGCTCGGCAAGCGGCACTTCTCCCGCGCCGAGGTGGATTCCGTCGTGCGCGTCCGCACCTTCGGCTACGGTTCCGAGGTGATCGAACAGCTCTTCGTGTGCGACGCCGCGGGCCGTTGTCTCGTGCGCATGCGCGGGCAGTTCTGGACGCGTGGGGAGATGGACGCCGTCATCGAGACGCTCGGCGCTCCCGTGACAGTCCTCGGCGGCATCATGACCCTGCGGGAACTCGCGGCCGAGCGGCCGCTGCTCGTCACCTGGATCGAACGGTTCTGAGCCTAACCACGGCCGGGTCGGCGCTCCTGGAGTCCCCAGGGCTGCCCGTAGCCGCCGTCCGCGAGCGGCAGGGCCATGAGGTCGAGGAAGGGCTTGGCGTCGAAGGCCTCCGGGCCGAGCACGCCGACGCCCGACCAGGTGCCGTTCGCGAGCAGCTCGAGCGCGATCACGGGGTTGAGCGCGGTCTGCCACACGACGCACTGACTCTCGTACTCGGCCATCGTCCACTCGTTGTCGCTCACGTGGTAGAGGTACACCTCGCGCGGCGCCCCGTCCTGGCCCGTGCCGGTCACCCACAGGCCGGCGCACGTCTTGCCGGTCATCCGGGGTCCGATCGTGGCGGGGTCGGGCAGCCCGGCGGCGACCACGTCGCGTGGCGCGACCATCACGGGGCCGTCCGCCGAGCGCACCTTCAGCGGCTCGGTTCTGTCGAGACCGAGCTGGTGCAGCGTCTTGAGGATGCCGATGAACTCGTCGCCGAGCCCGTACTTGAAGCTCACTCGCTTGGCCGCGACCCAGCGCGGCATGAGCAGCACCTCCTCGTGCTCGACGTTGACGCACTCGACCGGGCCGATGCCCTCGGGGAAGTCGAAGACCTCTGGCTCGCTGAACGGCGCGGTCGTATACCAGCCGCGATCCTTCTCCCAGATCACCGGCGGGTTGAGACACTCCTCGATGGTCGTCCAGATGCTGAAGCTCGGCGCGAAGATCTCGTTGCCGGCCTCGTCGCGCACGACCAGGTTCGCCCCGTCGCGCGTGCCGAGCTCATCGATCTCGCCGAACAGGGGGTCGGCGGCGTAGCGCGCGAACACGTCGCTGAGCCCCGGCTCCACGCCCATGCCCACGAGGGCGAGGCACCCGGCGGTCTCCCAGTCGGGCGTCTGGGCGAACTGGTCGTCGCCGAGCTTGATACCGGTCTGCCGATAGGGATCGGTCGGATGCGGCTCGCTCAGGCTCATCGCCATGTCGAGGTAGTCGGCGCCCGCCGCCAGCGCGCCCGCGAAGACCGCCGGCACGAACTTGGGCTCGACGGCGTTCATCACGTGCGTGGCGCCGTGCTCGCGCGCGAGTGCGGCCACGTTGTCGGGGTCGGATGCGTCGATCCGCGCCGCGACGAAGCGCCCGGCTGCCTGGCCCTTCGCCTCGATCCACGCGATCGTGCGCTCGGCCCGGGAGAGGTCGTAGTCGCTGACGACCATGGTCTCGAAGAAGTCGCGGCGGGCCGCGATCTTCGCGATCGCGTCACCGACGCCACCGGCACCGACGAGGAGGATTCTCATGGTGCGACGCTATCGCGCCGCACCGCCCCGTTCCACTCCCGCGCGAGCCGCGCGGCGAATGGCGCCCATGCGATGACGGCGACGCCGGCACCGAGCAGCAGCCCGCCGACGGTGTCGGTGAGCCAGTGCACGCCGAGGTAGGTGCGACTGAGCGCCATGAGCGCGACCCAGGCGGCGCCCGCCGCCCACACCCACGCGCGCTGCAGGATGAGAGCGAGGACGACCGCGATGGTCGCCGCATTCGCGACGTGGCCCGAGGGGAACGAGCCGAAGTCCGCCGGCACGAGCATCTGCTCGGGTCGGGCACGACCGAAGAGGTGCTTGAGCAGTTGCACGAGCGAGGCGCTCACGATGCTCGCGACGAGGAAGGCGGCGCCGGCCCACGGCCGCCGGCAGAGCACGAACCCGAGGGCTCCGCCGAGGGGGACGACGAAGATCCCGAACCAGCCGCCGCCGAGCCAGCTCATCACCAGCGCGGGCACCTCCCAGAGCGGGCTGCGATGCTCCACGATCTCCGCCATCCACTCGGCATCGAGTTCGGGCAGGTCGAGAGGGCGAAGGGCGACGAGCAGACCGAGGGCGAGAGCCAGGGCCACCGCCGTGGAGCCGGCGAGGAACGGCCACCGCAGCGCGACCCGGTGCTCGACGGGGGTGGGGCGCTGCTGCGTCATCCGTTCACGGTAGTCGCACAGCGCGGTCAGGGCGTGCGTCGGCTCGCGATGAGCTCAGCGAGCCAGTGCCCGCTGTCCTTGACGATGCGCTCCTGGGTGTCGTAGTCGACCCGCACGATGCCGAAGCGCTTGGAGTAGCCGTAGCCCCACTCGAAGTTGTCCAGGAGCGACCACACGAGGTAGCCGCGCAGGTCGACACCGCGCGCGATCGCGCGGTGCGCGGCCGTGAAGTGCCGGTTGAGGTAGTCGACGCGGTCGGCGTCGGGCACGCGCTTGCCGGCATCCGACTCGACCACCCGGTCGGGGAAGGCCGCGCCGTTCTCGGTGATCATGAGCGGCTGCCGCGGGAACCGCTCGTGCAGGCCCACGAGCAGGCCCTCGAGGCCGTCGGGGGCGATACTCCAACCCATGTCGGTGTAGGGACCGGCCTGCCGCAGGAACTCGACGCCGCCGCTGCCGGGCCACGGCGATCCGCCCATGCTCTTGTGGCCGTCGTCGTCGGCGCGCGCCGAGACGCCGTCCCACATCCGCACGGTCACGGTCGTGTAGTAGTTGACGCCGAGCACGTCGATCGGCTGGTGGATCTGCCGCAGGTCGCCGTCGCGCACGAAGGCCCAATCGGTGACCTTCCTGGTGTCCTCGAGCAGGTCGGCGTCGTAGCGGCCGAGCAGCATGGGGCTGGTGAACGCCCGGTTCGCGAGGGCGTCGATGCGGCGACGCGCCTCGTCATCGCCGCGGATCACGTGGAAGTTGAGCGTCGTGGAGGCGAGCGCCTGCGGCGCGTTGCGGCGGATCTCCGGGATCGCGAGGCCGTGGGCGAGGTTCAGGTGGTGCACGGCCGCGAGGGCGTCCGCGCCGCTCGTGCGACCGGGGGCGTGCGCGCCCGAGCCGTAGCCGAGATACGCCGAGCACCACGGCTCGTTGAGGGTCGTCCAGGTGTGCACGCGGTCGCCGAGGGCCTCCGTCGTGATCGAGGCGTACTCGGCGAAGCGCAGCGCGGTGTCCCGGTTCGGCCAGCCGCCGGCATCCTCGAGCGGCTGCGGCAGGTCCCAGTGGTAGAGCGTCGCGATCGGGCGGATGCCGCGCTGCAGCAGGCCGTCGACGAGCCGGCCGTAGAAGTCGAGCCCCTTGGGGTTCGCCCTGCCCGAGCCGGTCGGCTGGATGCGCGGCCAGGCGATCGAGAACCGGTACGCCTGCAGTCCCAGGCGCTGCATGAGGTCGAGGTCGGACTCGAGGCGGTGGTAGTGGTCGTCGGCCACGTCCCCCGTGTCGCCGCCCGCGACCTTGCCCGGCGTGTGGCTGAAGGCGTCCCAGATCGATTCGCCACGACCGTCCTCGTGCGCGCCGCCCTCGATCTGGTAGGCGGCCGTGGCCGAACCGATCACGAAGTCCGTGGGGAACTCGAGTCCGCTGTCGCGGTAGTCCGGTGAACCGATCGTGGACATGCTGGCTCCGATCGCCGTTGTGGAAGCGCTTGCACCATTGTGCACCGCGGCTGCGTTCAGACGCGCGTCCAGGCGCTACCCGCCGCAGCGCTCGCCTCGATCGCGCCGAGCACGCGCTGCACCTGCAGTCCGCTCGCGAAGTCGGGCGAGGCCTGCCCGCCGGCGACGATCGCCTCCACGAGGTCCTTCACCTGGTGCGAGAAGCCGTGCTCGTAGCCGAGCGCGTGACCGGGCGGCCACCAGCCCCCGAGGTAGGGATGCACGGGCTCGGTGACATTCACGCGCGTGAAGCCGCGCACCGCCTGCGGTGCGCTCGCGTCGTACACCTGCAGGGTGTTCAGGTCCTCGAGGTCGAAGGCGATCGCGCCGGCCGAGCCGGAGACCTCGACGCGCAGGGAGTTCTTGCGCCCCGTGGCGAACCTCGTCGCCTCGAAGACCCCGAGCACGCCGCTCTCGTAGCGCGCGGTGAAGATCGCGAGGTCATCGACCGTGACCGCGCCGGTGCCGCCGCCGGGCAGCGGGCGTTCGGGCACGAGGGTGGCGAGGGTGCCGGAGACCGACTCGATCGACATGCCCGTGATGAACTGCGAAAGGTCGACGGCGTGGGCGCCGATGTCGCCGAGCGCGCCGGAGCCCGCGAGCCGGCGGTCGAGGCGCCAGACGTAGGGCGCGGTCTCGTCGGCGAGCCAGTCCTGCAGGTAGCTCGCCCGCACCTGCCGGAGCTCGCCGATCGCCCCCCGCGCGACCAGGTCGCGCGCGAGCGTCGCCGCGGGAACCCGGCGGAAGACGAAGCCCGTCATGACGACGGTGCCCGCGCGCGCGGCCGCCTGCGCCATCGCC
>JBAQPI010000206.1:0-3471 GCA_049305635.1 Rhodoglobus sp.
GTGCCCTCCTCGCGAAGGCATTCGCCTACGGGGTGACGAACGACCGGTTCAGGCGGCGACACTTGGAGGATCTCTGCACGCTGAGCACCCTCATCCGGCTCTCCGACCGCATTGGGGATGGCCTCAAGCGGAAGGAGAGCAGCAAGCTCTTCACGGCGTACAGCGCAGCGATCGATGACCCTTCCTTCGCCAGTTCGAGCGAAGCAGAGGGACTCGCGCGACTGGCGACTGCAGCTTGGCCTGATCGAGATGTGGCCAGGCGCCGGTGAGCGACCGCGCCCGCTAGATTTGCCACGTGGACAGCCCCGCTTCGCGCGCTCGCGCGCCGGTCCACCCCGATCCGCCGAAGCGGGCCGAGCCGATGCTGAGCGCTCCCGACGCGCTCGGGCGGCCCCCGCATCCGAACCGCCCTGGCAGGCTCACGCGAGCGCTGCGCGTGCTCGGGCCCGGCCTGGTCACGGGGGCCGCCGACGACGACCCATCGGGCATCGCGACCCACTCGCAGTCCGGCGCGCAGCTGGGGTTCGGCGTGCTGTGGACGGTGGTGCTGACCCTGCCGCTGATGATCGCGGTGCAGGAGGCCTGCATGCGCATCGGCGCGGTCACCGGCAAGGGGCTCGCGGCGGTGGTGCGGGAGACCTACTCGCGGCGGATCCTCTACCCGATGGTGCTGATCGTCGTGGCCGCCAACACGATCAACATCGGCTCCGACATCGGTGCGATGGCGGAGAGCCTGCGGCTGCTCATCCCGTGGATTCCGCTGCCGGTGCTGTCGGTCGCGTTCGCTCTGCTCATCGTGGCCCTGGAGATCTTCGTCTCATATCGCATCTACATCCGGGTGCTCAAGTGGCTCGCCCTCGCACTCTTCGCGTACGTGATCACGGCGTTCCTCGTGGTGGTGCCGTGGGGTGAGGCCCTCCTGGCGACCTTCGTGCCACGCATCGAGTTCAACCAGGAGTTCCTGTTCCTGCTGGTGGCGGTGCTCGGCACCACCATCTCGCCCTACCTGTTCTTCTGGCAGACCAGCAACGTGGTGGAGGACGAGATCGCGGAGCAGCGCATCGGCGACACCGGGCAGGCCCCGCGGATCAGCAAGGGCTATCTCCGGCGTCTGCGGGTGGACACCTTCATCGGCATGTTCTTCGCCAACCTCATCGCCTGGTTCATCATGCTCGTCGGCGCCGTCGTGCTCCACGACGGGGGCATCACCGACATCACCAGCGCCGCGGATGCCGCGGCCGCCCTCGTGCCGCTCGTGGACGGCTTCCCGAACGCCGGCGTGCTCGCCCAGGGCATCTTTGCGATCGGGGTGATCGGAGTGGGCCTGATGAGCGTGCCGGTGCTCGCCGGCTCGTCCGCCTACGCCGTCTCGGAGACCTTCGGCTGGCGCGAGGGACTCTCGCGCCGTTTCGGCCAGGCTCCGGCCTTCTACGCGACGATCGCCGTCGGCACGCTCGTGGGCATGTCGTTCACCTTCATCGGCATCGACCCGATCCAGGCCCTCGTCGCGACCGCGGTGTTCAACGGCATCGTCGCGGTGCCCCTCATCCTCGTGATCCTGCTCGTGTCGAGCCGGCGGGATGTGATGGGCGAGCACCGCAGCGGCTTCTGGTCGAAGCTCGGGCTGTGGGTCACGTTCGTGCTCATGGCCGCCGCGGCGGTGGCGCTGCTCGTCTCCGTCGTGACCGGTTAGCTCAGGACACCCCTCGGGCCGCGGCTCGCCCGGGCCGGAACGCGAGCACGAGCAGCACGCCGATCGCGCCGCCGAGCAACTGCGCGCCGAGATACCCGGGCACGGAGCCCGGCGCGATGCCGGCGAAGGTGTCGCTGAGCATCCGGCCGATCGTGATGGCCGGGTTCGCGAAGCTCGTCGAGCTCGTGAAGAAGTACGCGGCGCCGATGTAGGCGCCTACCGCGAGCGGCACGAGGCTCGCGCGCCCTGAGCCGGCGAGCGCGAAGATCACGAGCACGAGGCCGGCGGTCGCGACGATCTCCGCGAGGAACGTGCCCGGCGTCAGCCGCTCGGTGCCGCTGATGGTCACGGCGGGCAGGTCGAACATGAGGTTGGCGAGCGCGGCGCCGGTGAGGCATCCCACGACCTGCACCGGGATGTAGATCAGGGCCTCGCGCCACGGGCGGTGCCCGAGCACGGCGTCGGCGAGGGACACGACGGGGTTGAAGTGCGCACCGCTCACCGGGGCGAAGACGAGGATGAGCACCCCCAGCCCGAGCGCCGTCGCGAAGGCGTTCTCGAGCAGCTGGAGGCCGGTGTCGGCGGGCGAGAGACTCTGGGCCATGATGCCCGAGCCGATGACGGTCGTGGCGAGGAGGCCGCTGCCGAGGAACTCGGCGGCCAGCCGTTGGGCAAGACGCATGGTCGTATCGTAGCGGCATTGCATAGACTGCCATCTATGGATCCGATCGAGCGCGGCGAGGCCGAGCAGATCGCCCGCAACCTCAAGGCGATGGCCGACCCCACGCGCATCCAACTGCTCGGACTGATCCTGGATGCCCCGGGCGAACGCAGCACCGTCACCGCCCTCGCCGCGCGGCTCGGCCTGACCCAGCCCACCGTCAGCCACCACCTGAAGGTGCTCGCCGAGGAGGGACTGCTCGAGCGCACGCAGGACGGCCGCGAGGTGTGGCACGCGATCGCCCCCGCGCGCGCCGCCGACGTTGCCCAGTCGGTGCGCGTCGATCCCGCCGCCGGCGTCGTCGCCGGTCCCGTGCTCGAGCGGATCGCCGACGATCTCGCGACGCGCTTCGAGGGAGTGTTCTCCCGCGAGACCGTTGCCGAGACGGTGCACGAGAGCTACCGCCTGCTCGCCGAGCGGGCGAGGATCACCCGCTACCTGCCGTCGTTGACCGGACGCTTCGCCGCCGACCGGCTGCGCGCCCTCGCCCGCGCCGAAGGCCGGGTGCACAGCGGACCGGTGCGTGTGCTCTTCGTGTGCGTGCAGAACGCCGGTCGCTCGCAACTGGCCTCCGCGATCCTGCGCTCGCTCGCCGGCGACCGGGTCGAGGTGCTCACGGCGGGGTCGCAGCCGGCGGGGGCCATCGACCCGAAGGTCGCCGCGGCACTCGACGAGATCGGCGTCTCCCTGGCCGGCGAGTACCCCAAACCGCTCACCGACGAGGTGGTGCGCGCCGCCGACGTCGTCGTGACGATGGGCTGCGGCGACGCGTGTCCCGTCTACCCGGGCCGCCGCTACCTCGACTGGGATCTCCCGGATCCGGCCATGCTCCCGCTCGACGGCGTGCGCGCGGTGCGCGACGACATCGACCGCCGCGTCCGCTCCCTCCTGGCCGAATTGGACGCCACAAATGCATAGACCATCATCTATGCTTTTGATATGAAGCCTGTCATCCTCTTCGTCTGCATCCACAACGCCGGCCGCTCGCAGATGGCCGCCGGCTACATGAAGGCCCTCTCGGGCGGCGCCGTCGAGGTGCGCTCGGGCGGTTCCGAGC
>JBAQPI010000207.1:0-5627 GCA_049305635.1 Rhodoglobus sp.
TGCCGACCGGTCCCAAGGGTCCCAACGACAGCGGCCTGAGCCGCAAGCACATCTTCGAGGCGATCAACGGATCGCTGAAGCGCCTCGGCGTCGATTACGTCGACCTCTACCAGGCGCACCGCTACGACTACGAGACCCCGCTCGAAGAGACGATGCAGGCCTTCGCCGACCTCGTCCGCCAGGGCAAGGCGCTGTACATCGGCGTCTCGGAGTGGACGGCCGAGCAGCTGCGCGAGGGTCACGCGCTCGCGAAAGATCTCGGCTTCCAGCTCATCTCCAACCAGCCGCAGTACTCGATGCTGTGGCGGGTCATCGAGGGCAAGGTCGTGCCGGCCTCGGAGGAGCTGGGCATTTCGCAGATCGTCTGGTCGCCGATGGCGCAGGGTGTGCTCAGCGGCAAATACCTGCCCGGCCAGCCGTCACCGGTGGGATCGCGGGCGACCGACGAGAAGTTCGGTGCGAGCGTCATCAAGCGGCTGCTGGCCGATGACGTGCTCTCGGCCGTGCAGAGGCTCAAGCCCGTCGCCGACGAGGCGGGGCTCACGATGCCCCAGCTCGCGATCGCGTGGGTGCTGCAGAACCCGAACGTCGCCGCTGCGCTGGTGGGAGCATCCCGCCCCGAACAGCTCGACGACAGCGTCAAGGCGTCTGGAGTCACCCTGGACCAGGGCACCATGGCAGCGATCGACGACGCCGTGGGCGGGGTCGCGGTGACCGATCCCGAAGAGACGTACTCGGTCTCGCCCAAGTCGCGCCCCGTGCTCGGCCTGCGCGCCTGACTCGAACTTCACCCGGCCCCATGAACATCGGAAACGATCGGATAGAATCGGAAACGGGCCGTCGTCGCCCTCCCTGCCCATGCAAGGAGATCCGCGAGATTCCAGGACAACCCCGTGGCCAACCGCTACAGTCGGTGGGGCTTCGGGAGGCCGCAGGTTCACATCCTGTCGCCCCGACTTAGGAGCCCACAGACCACCGAGAGCAGGAGAACCCTTTCCCGTGAAGACCACCGTCGAGCAGCTCAGTCCCACGCGCGTCAAGCTCAGCATCGCCGTGACGCCCGAGGAGCTGCAGCCATCCATCGCGCACGCCTACGAGCACATCGCCTCGCAGGTGAGCATCCCGGGCTTCCGCAAGGGCAAGGTGCCGCCGCAGCTCATCGACCAGCGCGTCGGCCGCAGCGAGGTGCTGCAGCACGCGGTCAACGACGGCCTCGACACGTTCTACCGCCAGGCGGTCACCGAGGAGAAGATCCGCGTGCTCGGCCGTCCCGAGGCCGACGTCGTCGCCCTCCCCGACGTGAAGGACTTCTCCGGCGACCTCGAGATCGCGGTCGAGGTCGACGTGCGCCCCGAGTTCGTGCTGCCCAAGTACGAATCGCTCAAGCTCACCGTCGACGCGGCCGAGGTGTCGGCGGATGACGTGCAGGACGAGTTGGACAACCTGCGCAGCCGCTTCGGCACCCTCGTCACCGTCGACCGCCCGGCCAAGAAGGGCGACTTCGCCCAGCTCGATCTCGTCGCGAAGATCGGCGACGAGGAGGTCGACACCGCGGCGGGCATCTCCTACGAGGTCGGCTCCGGCGAGCTCATCGAGGGCATCGACGAAGCCCTCGACGGGCTGAGCGCCGGCGAGGAGACCACGTTCGAGTCCGTGCTGCTCGGTGGCGACCACGAGGGCGAGACCGCGCTCATCTCGGTCGCGCTGTCCGCGGTCAAGGAGCGCGAGCTGCCCGACGCCGACGACGACTTCGCCCAGATCGCGAGCCAGTTCGACACCATCAAGGACCTCAAGGCCGACCTCAAGACCCAGGTCGAGAAATCCAAGACCTTCGGCCAGGGCGCCCAGGCGCGCGACCAGATCGTCGACGAGCTGCTCAAGCTCGTCGAGATCCCGGTGCCGGCCAAGCTCGTCGAGGACGAGGTGCACCGCCATCTCGAGAACGAGAACCGACTCGAAGACGACGCGCACCGCGCCGAGGTGACCGAGTCGAGCGAGAAGACCTTCCGCACGCAGATCCTGCTCGACTCCATCGTCGAGGCGGAGCAGATCAGGGTCAGCCAGAACGAGCTCACGAGCTACCTCGTGCAGGGGGCCGCGCAGTACGGCATGGACCCGAGCGAGTTCATCCAGATCCTCAGCCAGAACGGGCAGATCCCGGGGATGCTCGCCGAGGTCGCCCGCAACAAGGCGCTCGCGACCGTGCTCTCGAAGGCGAAGGTCGTCGACAGCAAAGGCAAGGCAGTGGATGTCTCGGACTTCACCTCGGGCGTGCTCGGCGACGGCACCGACGACTCGGGCGAGATCACCGCGGCCGACCTCGAGGCCCCGGCGGCCGACGGCCACGGCCATGGAGCCAAGGACGCGCACGGTCGCAAGCCCGGCCACGAGCACTACGGACACGACCACAAGTAGCTGCTCGCGGGCACGGCCGCTCGAGATCCCCGATCGCGCGGTCGCCGTCGAGGGGTGGCGTCCCCCTCGACGGGGGCTCGTCGCGCGCCGCTCTGCCCACGGCGAACAGGCCGGTTTCGCGTCATCCGCTCGGATAGATTCGTCACGAAGCGACAACTGAAGGAGCGCACGACATGGCCGAACCGGCACTGGTCAGCAGTGTTTTCGATCGACTGCTGAAGGACCGCATCATCTGGCTCGGGTCGGAGGTGCGTGACGAGAACGCCAACGAGATCGCGGCGAAGCTGCTGCTGCTCGCGGCGGAGGACCCGAAGAAGGACATCTCCCTCTACGTCAACTCTCCCGGCGGCTCGATCACCGCGGGCATGGCGATCTACGACACCATGCAGTTCATCCCCAACGACGTCGTCACGGTCGGCATCGGCATGGCGGCCTCGATGGGCCAGCTGCTGCTGACTGCGGGCACGAAGGGCAAGCGCTTCATCACGCCGAACGCGCGCGTGCTGCTGCACCAGCCGCACGGCGGCTTCGGCGGAACCTCCAGCGACATCCAGACCCAGGCGCAGCTCATCCTCGACATGAAGAAGCGTCTCGCCGAGATCACCGCGGCGCAGACCGGCAAGACTGTCGAGCAGGTCAACGAGGACGGGGACCGCGACCGCTGGTTCACCGCCCAGGAGGCCCTCGAGTACGGCTTCGTCGACCACATCCGCGAGACCGCGATCGACGTGGCCGAGGTCACCGCCGGCGAGTCCAAGAAGTAAGGCAGGAAGCATCACATGGAGACCCCCAACTTCAGCGCAGCGGGCACCTTCGCCGAGTCGCGCTACATCCTGCCCTCGTTCGAGGAGCGCACGGCCTACGGCTACAAGCGCCAGGACCCCTACGCCAAGCTCTTCGAGGACCGCATCGTCTTCCTCGGCGTGCAGGTGGATGACGCGTCCGCCGACGACGTCATGGCCCAGCTGCTCGTGCTCGAGTCGCAGGACCCGGACCGCGACATCGTCATGTACATCAACTCGCCCGGAGGCTCCTTCACGGCCATGACGGCGATCTACGACACGATGCAGTACATCCGTCCGCAGATCCAGACGGTCGTGCTCGGCCAGGCCGCGTCCGCCGCCGCGGTGATCACGGCCGGTGGCACGAAGGGCAAGCGGCTCGCGTTGCCGAACGCGCGCATCCTCATCCACCAGCCCTCCTTCGGCGAGTCCGGTCGCGGGCAGGCCTCGGACATCGAGATCCAGGCTGCCGAGGTGCTGCGCTTGCGTGTCTGGCTCGAGGAGACGCTGTCGAAGCACTCGAACCGGAGCATCGAGGAGGTCAACCGCGACATCGAGCGCGACAAGATCCTCTCGGCGGCCGACGCGGTCGAGTACGGTCTCATCGACCAGGTGCTCACGAGCCGCAAGAACGTTCCCGCCGCGCTCACCGCGAAATAGCGCTGGGCGCCGGCCCGGGCTGCACCAGAGCCCCGGTCTTCGAACGCGCAGGGCCGCGGATAGGCGCGGCGCGCCGGAACTCGCGTCGACTCACTGCGTCGCAGCGTCAGCCCGTCGGGTTAGGCTCGTTCTACGCATCCACTGGCGAGAGGGCACCGTAATGGCACGGATAGGCGAGAGCGCCGATCTGCTCAAGTGCTCCTTCTGCGGCAAGAGCCAGAAGCAGGTGCAGCAGCTGATCGCCGGCCCCGGCGTCTACATCTGCGACGAGTGCGTCGAGTTGTGCAACGAGATCATCGAGGAGCGGCTCGCCGAGGCCGGCGAAGAGATCTCGAGCGAGTTCGACCTGCCCAAGCCCAAGGAGATCTACGCCTTCCTCGAGGAGTATGTGATCGGGCAGGAGCAGGCCAAGCGCGCGCTCTCGGTGGCCGTCTACAACCACTACAAGCGCGTGCGGGCGCGCAACACCATCAGTGCGGCGGACGCGATCATCGATGACGTCGAGATCGCCAAGTCCAACATCCTGCTGATCGGCCCGACCGGCTGCGGCAAGACCTACCTGGCCCAGACCCTCGCGAAGCGACTCAACGTGCCGTTCGCGGTCGCGGATGCCACGGCCCTCACCGAGGCCGGCTACGTGGGTGAGGACGTCGAGAACATCCTGCTCAAGCTCATCCAGGCCGCGGACTACGACGTCAAGCGCGCCGAGACCGGCATCATCTACATCGACGAGATCGACAAGATCGCCCGCAAGGCCGAGAACCCCTCGATCACGCGCGACGTCTCGGGCGAGGGCGTGCAGCAGGCGCTGCTCAAGATCCTCGAGGGCACGGTCGCCTCGGTGCCCCCACAGGGTGGTCGCAAGCACCCTCACCAGGAGTTCATCCAGGTCGACACCACCAACGTGCTGTTCATCGTCGCGGGCGCCTTCGCCGGGCTCGAGGAGATCATCTCCCAGCGCGCGGGCAAGAAGGGCATCGGCTTCGGCGCCCCGCTGCACTCCAAGGGCGACGACATCAACCTGTTCAGCGAGGTGCTGCCGGAGGATCTGCACAAGTTCGGGCTCATCCCCGAGTTCATCGGCCGGCTGCCCGTCGTGACGACCGTCACGCCGCTCGACCGCGTGGCGCTGATGGACATCCTCACCAAGCCGCGCAACGCCCTCGTGCGCCAGTACCAGCGCATGTTCGAGATCGACGGCGTCGAGCTCGACTTCGACCACGACGCCCTCGAGGCGATCGCCGACCTCGCCGTGCTGCGCCAGACCGGCGCTCGCGGCCTGCGCGCGATCATGGAGGAGGTGCTCGGACCGATCATGTTCGACGTGCCCTCCGACGACGAGGTCGGTCGCGTCGTCGTGACGCGGGAGGCCGTGCTCGAGAACGCGGCGCCGACGATCGTGCCGCGCAAGGCGCAGCGCGCAGAGAAGAGCGCGTAGCTCGCGTTCGCAGCTACACAGATCCCGGCGGGCACGCCGCCGCCGGGAGGGCACCCTCGGCGCGTCGGGTCAGAAGTGTGCAGTTGTGCACGCTCGGCTACCCCCGTCCCCAGGCCTGCGCGCACGGCCCCGTGTCCGCCGCGGAAAGTCGGGCCAGTCGGGCTCGAGCTGTTCTTCGGCGATGGCCGCGCGCGCCGCGTGCTCGACGTCACCCTCTTCAGCGCGGTCGGAAGCGGTTTGGCCTCGGGCATCGTCGTGCTCGGCATCGGCTCCGCGCTCTGGGGCCTCCTGGCGGGGCCCTCGTGATGGCCAGGCTCGGCTGGGTGCGGCCC
>JBAQPI010000208.1:0-1939 GCA_049305635.1 Rhodoglobus sp.
CCCTTGAAGATCGGTCGGGTTCGATCGGCCGAGCGACGACGGCGCGCGCTCGCGGCGCTCGAGCGGCTCGAACTCTCCGACAAGGCCCGCAACCGCGCGACCGACCTCTCCGGCGGGCAGAAGCAGCGGGTGGCGATCGCGCGCGCGATCGTGGGTGAACCGCGGATCGTCTTCGCGGACGAGCCGACCGGCAACCTCGACTCCTCGACCGGAGCCGTCGTCGAGAACCTGCTGTTCGACCTCAACCGCGAACAGGGCATCACGCTCGTGCTGTTGACGCACGACGAGGAGCTCGCCGCCCGCGCCGACCGCAGGATCTACCTGCGGGATGGCGCGATCGTCGAGTCGCTCACCGCGACGGCGCCGGGCGCATGAGAGCCGTCGACATCCTCGTCACCGCGATCGGCAACTCGTTCCGCAGCAGGCTGAGGACCACGCTCACCGTCATCGCGATCTTCATCGGGGCGTTCACCCTGACGATCACCAACGGTCTCGGCACCGGCATCAACGACTACATCGACGGGCAGGTCGCCTCGATCGGTGCGCCGGACGTCATGACCGTCACCAAACCCGTCGAGGTCCGCGACGAGACCGAGGGCCCGGCCCCCTACGAAGAGGATGGGCCGGCCGAGATCGGGAGCGGCACAGGCGGCCCGCCCGGGGCGAGAGTGCTCGCCCTCACGGACGACGACCTCGACCGGATCGCGCAGATCGACGGCATCGAGTCGGTCGAGCCGCTCGTCGCGGTGCGCCCCGACTACATCCAGGCCGGGGACGGGGGCAAGTTCGTGCTCACGGTGAACCCCCTCGGTGCCGGCGTGCGCATCGAACTCGCCGCCGGTTCACTCTTCGACGAGGGCAGCGACGAGCTGCAGATCATCGTGCCCACGACCTACGTCGCCCCGCTGGGATTCGATTCGAACGAGGATGCCGTCGGCGCGCCCGTGACGATCGGGGTCACGAACGCCGTGCGCGAGCAGACCACGGTCACGGCGACGATCGTGGGCGTGCAGGAGCCGACGCTGCTCGGCGCGAATCCCAGCCTCGGCGAGGCCCTCGCCTCGGCCGTCTTCGACGCCCAGAATGTCGGGAACCCGGGCGAGGCGACCTCGCAGTACGCGAGCGCGACGGCACGATTCGACCCCCAGGCGAGCGACGCCGAGGTCGTGGCGATCAAGGCCGCCCTCGCGGACGCCGGGTATTCGGCAACGACCGTCGCCGACCAGATCGGCACGTTCCAGTCCGTCATCGACGGCATCATCCTCGTGCTCAACGCCTTCGCGGTGATCGCGCTGCTCGCCGCCGGCTTCGGCATCATCAACACCCTGCTCATGAGCGTGCAGGAACGCACGCGCGAGATCGGGCTCATGAAGGCCATGGGGATGAGCGGGCCGCGGATCTTCGCGCTGTTCAGCACCGAGGCCGTCTTCATAGGATTCCTCGGCAGCGCGATCGGCGCGGGCGTCGCGATGCTCGTCGGCGGCGTGATCAGCACCGTGCTCGCGGGCGGTCTGCTGCAGGACCTCGCCGGCCTGCAACTGCTGGCGTTCACTCCGGCGGCGATCGCGTCCGTGCTCGCCCTCGTGATGGGCATCGCGTTCCTCGCGGCGGTGCTGCCGGCCTCGCGCGCGGCGCGACAGAGCCCTATCGACTCGCTGCGATACGAGTGAGACCGCGGTTGATCCGGCGGGCCCACGACGGTCCGCGGTACAGGAACGCCGTGTAGCCCTGCACGAGGGTCGCCCCGGCGTCCAGCCGCTCCTGCACGTCGTCGGCGGTCTCCACTCCCCCGACCGAGATCACGCAGAACTCCGCCGGCACGACCGAACGGATGAGCCGCAGCAGCTCGAGCGAGCGCGGCGCGAGCGGCGGGCCGGAGAGTCCGCCCGCGCCGGCGGCCTCGACGACCGCGGACGGCGTGCGCAGCCCCCGTCTGGAC
>JBAQPI010000209.1:0-3472 GCA_049305635.1 Rhodoglobus sp.
GGTTTGCGCCCGTCGTTGCCGACGCCGAAGCGGGATTCGGTGGCGTGTTGAACGCCTTCGAATTGATGAAGTCGATGATCGAGGCGGGTGCCGCCGGCGTGCACTGGGAGGACCAGCTCGCGAGCGAGAAGAAGTGCGGTCACATGGGTGGCAAGGTGCTCGTGCCGACCCAGCAGCACGTGCGCACCCTCAACGCCGCGCGCCTCGCGGCCGACGTCGCCGGCGTGCCGAGCATCATCATCGCCCGCACCGACTCGCTCGCGGCCGACCTCGTCACGAGCGACATCGACGACCGCGACAAGAAGTTCCTGACCGGGGACCGCACCGAGGAGGGCTTCTACCGCACGACGCCCGGCATCGACACGGTGCTCTCCCGCGGACACGCCTACGCGCCCTACGCGGACCTGCTGTGGGTGGAGTCGAGCGAGCCCGACCTGGAGCTCGCGCGGGTCTTCGCCGAGAGCATCCATTCCGAATTCCCGGGCAAGAAGCTCGCATACAACTGCTCGCCGAGCTTCAACTGGAAGCGCCACCTCGACGACGACACGATCGCCAGGTTCCAGAACGAGCTCGGCGCCATGGGATACGCCTTCCAGTTCATCACGCTGGCCGGCTTCCACTCCCTCAACCACTCGATGTACGAGCTCGCGCGCGGCTACAAGGACCGCCAGATGAGCGCCTACGTCGAACTGCAGGAGGCGGAATTCGCCTCCGAGGCCAACGGCTACACCGCGACCAAGCACCAGCGTGAGGTCGGCACCGGCTACTTCGACCGGATCGCCACCGCGTTGAACCCGGAGAGTGCCACCCTCGCGCTCGTGGGCTCGACCGAGGCCGAGCAGTTCCACTAGACGACACGCAAGGACGACGATCATGACCACACCCCGGATCGAGGTGCTCGCCGGCTTGGACGAGCGCTTCGACGAGATCCTCACACCCGAGGCGCTGCGCTTCCTGACCCGCCTGCACGACCAGTTCGCCGGGCGGCGGCACGAGCGCCTCGCGGCGCGCATGCAGACCCGCAAGAACATCGAGAACGGGCGGGACCTGCGCTTCCTGCCCGAGACCGCCTCGGTTCGCGAGGAGCCGACCTGGCGCGTCGCAGGCGCCGGACCGGGCCTGGAGGATCGTCGCGTCGAGATCACCGGCCCGACCGACCGCAAGATGACCATCAACGCCATGAACTCGGGCGCGAAGGTCTGGCTCGCCGACCAGGAGGACGCCACCAGCCCCACCTGGCACAACGTGATCGGCGGACAGCTGAACCTGTTCGACGCGATCCGCCGCCAGATCGATTTCGTCAGTCCCGAGGGCAAGGAGTACCGCCTCGGCGAGACGACGCCCACGATCGTGATGCGACCGCGCGGCTGGCACCTCGTGGAGAAGCACCTGCGGTACACGGACGTGCACGGACTGCGCTCGCCGGCATCCGGCTCGCTCGTGGACTTCGGGCTGTACTTCTTCCACAACGCCAAGGAGCTCATCGCTCGCGGCTCCGGCCCGTACTTCTACATCGCCAAGCTCGAGAACCACCTCGAGGCCCGGTTGTGGGACGACGTGTTCACCTTTTCGGAGAACGCGCTCGGCATCGCGCACGGCACCATCCGCGCGACCGTGCTCATCGAGACGATCTCGGCCGCATTCGAGATGGAGGAGATCCTCTACGAGCTGCGCGATCACTGCGCGGGCCTCAACGCGGGCCGCTGGGACTACATCTTCTCGATCATCAAGGCGTTCCGCGGGCGCGGCGCGAACTTCGTGCTGCCCGACCGTTCCGCGATCACGATGACCGTGCCGTTCATGCGCGCCTACACCGAGCTGCTCGTGGCCACCTGCCACAAGCGCGGGGCGCACGCGATCGGGGGCATGAGCGCGTTCATCCCGAACCGCCGCGACCCCGAGGTGACCGAGCGCGCCCTCGCGGCCGTCACGGCCGACAAGAAGCGCGAGGCGACGGACGGCTTCGACGGCACCTGGGTGGCGCACCCGGACCTCGTGGCGACCGCGCGCGCCGAGTTCGACGCCGTGCTCGGCGACCGCCCCAACCAGGTGGACCGCCTGCGCGAGGACGTGCACGTGCGCGAGAGCGACCTGCTCGACCTGCGCATCGACGGTGCCGTCACGGACGCTGGCGTGCGCGCCAACGTCTCGATCGCGGTGCGCTACATCGAGAGCTGGCTGCGCGGCATCGGTGCCGCGGCGATCGACAACCTCATGGAGGACGCCGCGACCGCCGAGATCTCCCGCGGGCAGCTCTGGCAGTGGATCCACCAGGGCGTGACGACCGCGGAGGGCACCCCGATCACCCACGAACTCGTGGAACGCGAACTCGCCGAGGTGCTCGCGCAGTCGCCGCAGGACGGCCGGTTCGGGGATGCCGCCAAGGTGTTCCGCGCCGTCACGCTCGAGGAGGACTTCCCGACGTTCCTCACGATCATCGCCTACGCGCGGTACCTCGTGGAGACGCCGGAACCGGTCGCCGCCTGAGCGGTCGCCCCGCCCAACACAGCCGACCGGGAGGGCTACACGCCGGAAGGCGTTGGCGAAGGCTGGCGTTTCAGGCGTGTAGCCCTCCGCATCGGCGGCGGGCTACCGGACTGGGCTATAATCCTCCCACTCGAGCAACGTCGTTCGGAGGCCCCGTGTCCAGCCCGTGGATCATCACCCCGGATACCTCGGCGCGCACTCGGATCGCGCGAGCGCACGACTCGACGGTGGGGGCGGGCGCCTCTCCCGCTGGGGTCCGACAGCTCGTCCAGGAGTCGTGGAAACGATCACTGCGGCTGCACGTCGACCCGGATCGGCCGCTCGAGGAACTCGCGTTCTCCGAGGACGAGCTGCGCGAATATCGCGATGGGCACCCGCTGGTGCTGGCGCTACCGACCATCCATCGCCTGCTCATCCGCCACACCTTCGACGCCGGCCTGATCGTCGCCGTCGGCGACCAGGACGGCAGGCTGCTGTGGATCGACGGGGACCGTGACCTTCGGCGCAAAGCGGAGGGAATGCTGTTCGTCGAGGGGGCCGACTGGTCGGAGCAGGCGGTCGGAACCAGCGCGCCCGGAACGGCTCTCGTACTCGACCACGGCATCCAGATTCAGCGGGCCGAGCACTTCAACCGCATCGTTCACCCGTGGAGTTGCACGGCCGTACCCGTCCATGACCCGGCGAGTGGATCGGTGCTCGGCGTCATCGACATCACGGGCGGTGACGACGCGGTGGCGCCTGCCACCCTGCCGCTGATGGAGGCCGCGGTCGCCGCCGTCGAAGCGGAGCTGCACGTGCGGCGGCTCGATGAGGCGGTGTCGCGCCCGAAGCGATCGGTGCACCATGCGGTCGCCCGTCCCGAGTCGCCTCCCGTGCTGTCGGTGCTCGGAACCGAAGGGGGGCGACTCGAATCCGCCGGGCGAACCGTTGAGTTGAGTTCGAGGCACGCGGAGATCCTCACGATGCTGGCCTGGCATCCCGCCGG
>JBAQPI010000210.1:0-2463 GCA_049305635.1 Rhodoglobus sp.
CGTCGGCGACATCACCGGCGAGCTGTTCCGGCCGTTCGCCCTCACGGTGACGATCGCGCTCGCCGCATCCCTCTTCGTGTCCCTGACGATCGTGCCCGTGCTCGCCTACTGGTTCCTCGGCAGCAAACAGCACCGGCACACCGACGACGGCACACAGCACGTCGAGGAGCAGCCCGGGCGCCTGCAGCGTGCCTACCTCCCGGTCATCCACTGGACCCTCAAGCGGCCGGTGGCGACCCTGCTCATCGCCGTGCTCCTGCTCGGCGGAACGATCGCGCTCGTGCCGTTCATGAAGACCAACTTCATCGGCGATAGCGGACAGAACACGCTCACGGTGAGCCAGAAGCTCCCCGTCGGCGCGAGCCTCGAGGCGCGCGACGCGGCCGCTGAGAAGGTCGAGGCAGTGCTCGCCGACGTGCCCGGGGTCGAGACCGTGCAGACCTCGATCGGCTCCGGCGGCAGCTCGCTGCGCGCGATCTTCTCGGGCGGCGGGGCGACGACCTTCTCGCTGACGACCGACCCCGCCCTCGACCAGGTCGAGCTGCAGGCCGAGGTGCGCGACGCCGTCGAGTCGCTGGATGACGCGGGCGCGGTCACGCTCGCCGCCGCCGGCTCCGGGTTCGCCTCCTCCGACATCGCGGTCAACATCACCGCGACGAGCGAAGCGGAGCTGCGCGAGGCAGCCGACACGGTCGTCGAGGTCATGCGCGATCTGGACGTCGTGGCGGAGGCCACGAGTAATCTCTCCGACGAACAGCCCTACATCGCCGTGCAGGTCGACCGCGCGGCCGCGGCCGAGCGCGGGCTGAGTGAACTCGCGGTCGGCGGCATCGTCACCGCGGCGATGAACCCGACGGCTTCGGGCGAGGTCGTCATCGACGAGAAGACGCTCTCGATCTACATCGTGAACTCCGCGGCGCCGCTGACGATCCAGGAACTGCGCGACTTCACGATCCCCACGGCCGTCGGCCCCGTGCCGCTCTCCGAGATCGCGGCGGTCGAAGAGGTCACCGGTCCCGCGAGCTTCGTGACCATCAAGGGCGTGCGCAGCGCGACCGTAAGCGTCACGCCGAACAGCGACGACGTGGGCACGGCATCCGCGCTTGTGCAGGCCGCGCTCGACGAGGCGGGCCTCCCGGCCGGTGCGACGGCCGAACTCGGCGGCGTCACGGCGCAGCAGTCCGACGCCTTCCAGCAGCTCGGCCTCGCGCTGCTCGTGGCGATCCTCATCGTCTACGTCGTGATGGTCGCGACGTTCAAGAGCCTGCGTCAGCCGCTGCTGCTGCTCGTCTCGGTGCCGTTCGCCGCGACCGGTGCGATCGTCCTGCAGGTCGTCTCCGGCATCCCCCTCGGCGTCGCCTCGCTCATCGGCGTGCTGATGCTCATCGGCATCGTCGTCACGAACGCGATCGTGCTCGTCGACCTCATCAACCAGTACCGCGAGCGGGGGATGACGGTGGCCGAAGCCGTCGTCAACGGTGCCTCGCGCAGGCTCCGCCCGATCCTCATGACCGCGGCGGCCACGATCTTCGCGCTGCTGCCGCTGGGGCTGGGGGTCACGGGGCAGGGCGGCTTCATCTCGCAGCCGCTCGCGATCATCGTGATCGGGGGGCTCGTGTCATCCACGCTGCTCACGCTCGTGGTGCTGCCGACCCTGTACTCGCTCGTCGAGGGTGCGACCGAGCGACGCGCGGCCAAGCGTGCCGCCCCGGCCTGATGCCATGACGGGCGTCGCCCGATGACGTCGTGCACGCCGCGTACCGCATCATCGCGGGCAAGGGGCGCGACCAACCTCGGCTGAGGCGGCCCGCACGCGCATAACTCCTGCGGAACAGCACGCCTCGCGGCTGGCGTCGCGCGACCGGACTTTTCTGCAGGAGTTATGAACACGGCAAGATGCTGGTGCGGGGACTGTGCGGCGTGTAACGTAGGAAAGTCGGCTCAAGACGCGCGCGGAAGTCACGCGCAGCATTTTGTGTAGGTCTTGCGGGCCGGTTCACCAGTGGAATCCCCTTGGTGACGATCACAACTGTGATGGCCCCGGCCAGTGACTGCCCGGGTTCGTGAGCGCGTGCGCGCGTTCGACATGCACGGATGAACCCAGGAAGCACTTCAATGCCCAAGAACTCCACGCCGCGCAGCGGCGCCCCTAAGTCCGGCTCGCGCAGCCCGAACCACCGCGGCTACCGCCCGGAGGCCGCAGGCGCGCCCGCCGCGAAACAGCGCTGGACCGCAGATGACCGTGCCGCGCGCACGGGCGACCGCCCGCCCCGGCCCGCTGGCGAGGACCGCCGTCCGGACTGGACCCCGCGGGAGAAGCCCGCACGCACCGCACGCCCGGCCTACGGGGACCGCACCGACCGCCCGAAGTACGGCGACCGCCCGGCCCGTCCGGCCTACGGCGACCGCGTCGACCGCCCGAAGTACGACGACCGCCCGGCCCGCACCGATCGCCCGGCCCGC
>JBAQPI010000211.1:0-6966 GCA_049305635.1 Rhodoglobus sp.
CGCGTCGACGGTGATCGGGGTGGTCGGGCCGGTCTCGGCGGCGGACGGCGCGGCGCTCGGCTGCGCCGTGGCCGGATCGACGAGGGGCATGCCGACCAGCAGCGCGTTGGGCACCAGGTTGCAGGTGCCGCCGCAGGGCACGGCGCTGCCCGGGACCTCGAAGATCGCCCCGGTCGACAGGTCGAGGGAGTACGGGCGGCCGGGGTTCGGCTCCATCCCGATGTGCGCCGCCTGCGCAGCCAGGTTCTGCGTGGAGCTGAGCACCGCGAGGTCCTCCTGGAGCGACTGCTCGGTGCGCAGCAGCTCCTTCTGCTGGGTCTGCAGCGACTGGATCTGGTATGCGCCGTCCGAGACGACGATGCTCAGCAGCAGCTGCGCGGCGAGGAGCACGAACAGGCTGCCGACCGTGACGACCGCGTAGGCGACCTTGGGCCGCGCCCGGCGCTGCGCCCGGGTCGTGACGATCTGCAGCGGGGCGCGCGGCCGGTCGACCGGGCGGGATGCCGGACGCGTGGCGGGACGCGCGTAGGCGAGATTGCTCATGCCGCACGCACCCTCTCCGCCGCGCGCAGCCGCACCGGGGTCGCGCGCGGGTTACGCGCGCGCTCCTCGTCGCTGGCGAGTTCCGCCCCGCGCACCAGGAGCCTGAGCTCCGGACGGTGCTCCGGCAGTTCCACCGGCAGACCGGCGGGCGCCGTGGAGGCGGACCGCGCCTGCAGGGCGCGCTTGACGATGCGGTCTTCGAGGGACTGGTAGGCGAGCACGACGATGCGGCCGCCGACCTCGAGGGCGTCGATCGCGACCGGGATGGCGCGCTCGAGCACCGCGAGCTCCTGGTTGACCTCGATGCGCAGCGCCTGGAACACCCGCTTGGCCGGATGACCCGCGCGCTGGGCGGCGGCGGGGGTCGCTGCGATGATGAGCTCGACGAGCTGTGCCGACGTCGTCAGCGGCGCTTCCGCGCGGCGCTGCACGATGCGGCTCGCGTAGCGGGGGGCGAGCTTCTCGTCTCCGTACTCGTAGAAGATCCGGCGCAGTTCCGCCTCGGGGTACTCGGCGAGGATCGCGGCGGCGGTGCGCTGGCTCGTCGCGTCCATGCGCATGTCGAGCGGGGCATCCTGCGAGTAGGAGAAGCCGCGCTCGGCGCGGTCGAGCTGCAGCGACGACACCCCGAGGTCGAAGAGGATGCCCGCGACCGAATCCAGCCCCAGGTCGCCGAGCACGCGTCCCAGCTCGTCGTACACCGCGTGCACGAGGTGGATGCGGTCGGCATACGGCGCGAGCCGCTCCCCCGCGATCTTCAGCGCCTCGGTGTCCCGGTCGATGCCCACCAGGGTGAGCGCCGGGAACCGACGCAGGAAGGCCTCGGCGTGCCCGCCCATCCCGAGGGTCGCGTCAACGAGCACGGCGCCCTCGCGCTCGAGGGCGGGGGCGAGCAGCTCGACGGAGCGCTCGAGCAGCACGGGGGTGTGGATGTCGTCGGTCATGGTCGCCTCGGGCGGGTCCCCAGGTGCTGATCCCCATCCGGTGCGACCTGGCTCCGGGGAAGTGGAGTCAGGGCGTACGGCTGGGAGTCAGCACCTGGGGCTCAGAACAGCCCCGGGATCACCTCCTCCGTGGTGTTCACGAAGTCGGACTCGGTGGACTGGTAGTAGGCGTCCCAGGTCGCGGAGTCCCAGATCTCGGCTCGACCACCGGCGCCGATGACGGTGAGGTCGCGTTCGAGACCCGCGTACTCGCGCAGCGAGGCGGGCAGGGTGATGCGGTTCTGCTTGTCGGGAATCTCCTGGCTCGCGCCCGAGAGGAAGAGCCGCTGGAAGTCGCGGCTCTGCTTGCTCGACACCGGAGCCTGCCGCATCTTCTCCACGACGGACTCGAACTCGCGCTGGCTGAACACGTAGAGGCAGCGGTCCTGGCCGCGCGTGACGACCATGCCGCCGGAGAGCTCATCCCGGAACTTGGCCGGCAGGATGACGCGGCCCTTCTCGTCGAGCTTGGGGACGTAGGTGCCAAGGAACACAGCACACACTCCCCTCGTTCTCCGGCCAGGATTCAGGTTTCCTCCACTTTACTCCACTTTCAACCACAAAATCTAGGATCAAACGCCGAATGTGCCCCTATCTGGGCAGGCTGCGCTGTAATCACGGGGCTCTCAGCGGTGGAGGAAAGTGGATGACACACCCAATCCCCCACACGCGCTTCCTCTCCGCCAGCCATCGAGTGTGCAGTTCTGGCGGGTTTCCGGGTTCCGCACCCGCACATTTCGCACACTCAATGCCGGGCGGCGCGGGCGAGCGCCACCGGAGGCGCGAAAAAGGGGCCGATCCGACGATCGGCCCCTTTCGGGTAACTCGTTCGTCGCTAGTCGCGGCCCTCCTGGCGGCGGTCCCAGCGGTCGTTGAGGTCGTCCATGAAGCGAGTGCCGCCGGCCCGACGCCTGGTCGGACGGGCATCCGCGGCCTCGGGGGCCGAGCCGGCGCGATGCGGCGGCGCGACGGCGAGCAGCACGCCCACGAACATCACGGCGAAACCGAGCACCCCGACGACCGGCTGGCGCACGATGACGCCGGAGACGAGGAGCGCGATGCCGACGACGGCGATGAGCACGCCGACCACGATGATCGTGTAGTTCGGGCGGCCACGGCGGGGGCTGACGGTCGCGACGAAGTCGGCGTCGTTCTGATAGAGGCTGCGCTCCATTTCTTCCAGGAGGCGCTGCTCCTGCTCGGAAAGTGGCATCCTGTTCCCCTCATGGCTCGGGATGGTGCGTACCTGCTCATAGTACGCCCCGCCCCGGTGGCTAGGCTAGGCGGATGGCTGAGAGTACGCGGTTAGTCGACCTCGTACAAGGGGCCATCGATTCCTTCCTCGCCGAGCGCGCCGCCGAGTTCTCGACGATCGCCCCGGAACTGCTCCAGTTCACGGATGCCGCGAGCGCCTTCCTCGCCGGCGGCAAGCGCTTCCGCGCCCTGTTCTGCTACTGGGGCTGGCAGTCCGTGCGCGGTGCGGGGGACGGCTTCGACCCGCTGCCCGACGAGGATGTCTCGGCCGACCTGCCCGGCATCGTGCAGGCCGCCGCCGCCCTCGAGATGTTCCACGCCGCCGCCCTGGTGCACGACGACATCATGGATCGCTCCGACACCCGCCGCGGCGCGCTCTCGGCTCACCGTCGGTTCGAGGAGTCCCATCGCCGCGCGGGCTGGGTCGGGGACGCCGCCCAGTTCGGCGAGTCGGCCGCACTGCTGCTGGGCGACCTGCTGCTCGGCTGGAGCGACGAGCTCTTCGACCGCGGCACGGGGCTGCTCGCCGCGCGCGGCGCCGGACTGGCCGGCCGGGCCGAATTCGCCCGCATGCGAACCGAGGTCACCGCCGGGCAGTACCTCGACATCCTCGAGGAGCACTCGTGGGTCGCCCACCCCGAGGCCGACGCGCTCCCCCGGGCTCACCGCGTGATCGTCTACAAGTCGGCGAAGTACAGCGTCGAGGCCCCGCTCGCGATCGGCGGCGCGCTCGGCGGCGCGAGCCTCGCGCAGCTCGACGCATTGCGGGAGTTCGGACTCCCGCTCGGCATCGCCTACCAGTTGCGCGACGACCTGCTCGGGGTCTTCGGGGACCCGGCGGTCACCGGCAAGCCCGCCGGCGACGACCTGCGCGAGGGCAAGCGCACCGTGCTCATCGCCCTTGCCAGGCAGACCCTTCCGACGGCGGCGCGCAACGTCCTCGACGAGCTGCTCGGGGAGCCCGAACTCGACGTGCAGCAGGTGGAGATGATCCGCACCGCGCTGCGCGAATGCGGGGCGGTCGACAGGGTCGAATCGATCATCGGCAGCAACGTGCAGCAGGCGCGAGCGGCGATCGCGGATGCCCCGCTCGCCCCGTCCGCGCGCGCTCAGCTCATCGAGCTGGCCGGCACGGTCACCCGCCGCGTCGCCTGACGACCATGGGCGGCTCAGAAGCCGAGTGCCTGCGCGACCCGCCGCACCTCGGCCTTGCGGCCTGCGCGCAGAGCCTCGATCGGCGAGACGCCGAGGCTCGCCTCCTCGCTGAGCAGCCAGTGCATCGCCTCGTCGTCGTTGTAGCCCGCGTCGCCCAGCACGATGAGGGTGCCCTTGAGCTCGTGGACGACCTCGCCGCCCGAGATGAAGAGCTCCGGGACCTTCCAGACGCCGTCCACCCGGGTCGCGAGCAGGGCGCGGTCTTCGATGAGTCGCCGCACCTGGCTCACCTTGAGCCCGAGGATCTCGGTGAGGTCCGGGATGGTCAGCCAAGAGACGGCCGGTAGTTCGGTCACGGTCCAAGACTTTCACGCCGGGGCGGCCGCTGGCCGCAGGCGAACGGGACGTCGTTTGTTTCCGACGGGTAAATTCAAATCACAACAATCACACTGATTGACTCCTTGTGTATTCTGTGACACTTTGGTAGCGATGCCATTCGGCCGGATGGCGGGACCTTCTCGGGGGCGGGAGCGGGAGCACCGTGGACGACGAACGATTCGACGCCGACCCAGCGCGCTCGGTGTTCGCCGGACTCGTGCCGAACGTACCGCTCGAGGAACCGGCGGAGCGCGGCCGCCTCGCCCGCGGGATGCGGCACACCGTGCCGATCCTGCTCGTAGGCTCCATGGCCGCGACGATGTTCAACGTCACCGGGCCGATCGAGTCGGCGCAGGCCAAGCGTCCACCCGGACCCAAGGCCGCGGCGTCCGATCCCGGCAAGACCATCCGCCAGGCGATCGCCGCCGCGAATGCGAGCGTGACCGCCGCCGGGACGATCGTGCGCACGGTCACCGCCGCCGCGCCGACGACCTACCGCGTGGTCGCGGGTGACACGGTGAGCGACATCGCCGGGAGGTTCGGACTCTCCACTGCCTCCGTGCTCGCACTCAACGGCCTTGGTTGGTCGTCCCTCATCTTCCCGGGCCAGGAACTCAGGCTCACGAGCTCAGGCCCGCTCGAGTCGATGCCGACCCAGTCCGATGCCGTCTCCGGCGGGCGCTACACGATCGTCGCCGGTGACACGGTCTCCGCCATCGCGGATCGCTTCGGGGTCTCCACCCTGTCGGTGCTCGGCGCGAACGGCCTGGGCTGGAACAGCATCATCTACCCGGGTCAGATCATCGCGATCCCGGGTCTGCAGCACCCCGCCGATCCCCTGCCCGAGCCGGTGCAGGAGGAGGCGCCCGCGACGCCCGAGGAGCCGGCCGAGGAAGCACCCGTCGTCGACACCGACCCGATCGTCACCGTGCCGGTCGTGGAGACCGCGCCGATCGTCGAGGCGCCCGTCATCGAGGCGCCCGTCGTCGAAGCGCCGGCCCCAGCTCCTGCGCCCGCCCCAGCACCCGGCGGCGGCACCTACACGATCGTCGCCGGGGACACGATCTCCCGCATCGCCGCGGCATTCGGCATCACGAGCCAGGCCCTCCTCGACGCGAACGGGCTGAGCTGGTCGAGCATCATCTACCCGGGCGGCACGCTCGTCATCCCAGGCGGCTCGACGCCCGCCCCCGCGGCCTCCGGCGGCTCCATCACCTACCTCAACGACGAGATGCGCGCGAACGCCGCGATCATCGTGCAGGTGGGCCGCGAGCAGGGCGTGCCCGACTACGGCATCATCATCGCGCTCGCCACCGCGATGCAGGAGTCGAGCCTGCGCAACCTCACGTGGGGTGATCTGGACTCGGTGGGGCTGTTCCAGCAACGACCGAGCTCCGGTTGGGGCACCGTCGAGGAGCTGACGAACGCAAACCACGCCGCGTATCTCTTCTATCAGGGCCGCTCCGGCTACACCCGTGGGCTGCTGGACATCTCCGGCTGGCAGTCGATGGCCCTCACCGTGGCCGCGCAGCGCGTGCAGATCTCGGCCTACCCGGATGCCTACGCCAAGTGGGAGGCCTCCGCACGCGCCTGGTTCGCGGAACTGGGCTGATCCGCCCGGTATCGAACCGCTCGCGGGCCGTGTCCCGGGGCGTCCACACAAGCGCCGAACTTTAGACTCGACGCGTGAGTGTCAACAGCACCGATCCGATGATCGGCCGTCTCCTGGATGGCCGGTACCAGATCCGCTCACGCATCGCTCGAGGCGGCATGGCCACCGTCTACCTCGCCACGGATCTGCGACTGGAGCGCCGGGTCGCGATCAAGGTCATGCACGGGCACCTCGCCGACGACAGCAAGTTCAAGGAGCGCTTCATCCAGGAGGCGCGCTCGGCCGCGCGACTCGCGCACCCCAACGTGGTCAACGTGTTCGACCAGGGCCAGGACAGCGACATGGCCTACCTGGTGATGGAGTACCTGCCCGGCATCACGCTGCGCGACCTGCTGCAGGAGCACAAGCTGCTCAACACCGAGCAGACCCTGGACATCATGGAGGCGGTGCTCTCCGGGCTCGCGGCGGCGCACAAGTCGGGCATCGTCCACCGCGACCTCAAGCCCGAGAACGTGCTGCTGGCCGACGACGGCCGCATCAAGATCGGCGACTTCGGGCTCGCGCGCGCGGCATCCGCCAACACCGCGACCGGGGCGGCGCTGCTCGGCACGATCGCCTACCTCTCGCCGGAACTCGTCACGCGCGGGGTCGCGGACACCCGCAGCGATATCTACGCGGTCGGCATCATGATGTACGAGATGCTCACCGGCGAGCAGCCGTTCAAAGGCGAGCAGCCCATGCAGATCGCCTACCAGCACGCCAACGAGACGGTGCCCAAGCCGAGCGCCCGCAACGGCAAGGTGCCGCCGGAGTTGGACGAGCTCGTGCTGTGGGCGACCTCGCGCGATCCCGAGCAGCGTCCCAAGGATGCCCGTGCCATGCTCGACCGGCTCTACGAGACGCACAGCGCGCTCATGACCGCGCATCCGGTTACCGGCGCCACCCAGCGCACCATGGTGATGCCGAGCGCCGCCGCCATCACTGCCACCGAGCCGGGCTCCACCGCGGAGACGCAGGTGCTCGGCTCGCGCGGGCGTTCGG
>JBAQPI010000212.1:0-2146 GCA_049305635.1 Rhodoglobus sp.
CCCGATATCGGTCCGCTGTGGCATCCCATCGACAACTACGTGCTCTCCTGCGGGCTGCGCAACCTCAAGCGCGTGTACGTCGGCGGGCGGCTCGTCAACGATGCCGGCGTCTCAACGAATCCGCTCGCGGTCGAGGCGAGCGCCCGGCTGCACGAGCAGCTGCCGGCCCTCGCGGTGAGGGTGGGCTGGCCGGCCTGAGCGGGGTGCGACGCGGGGCCGTGCGGTGTGGCGCGCTCCGGCGCTCTGCCAGGCGCGTTCCCGTTGCTGCACTCGCCGCATTCAGGATCTCTTCCTGAACACCGCCCTCTGAGGATCGGTCGTGAAGGCACGAGCTGCGGGTCGGCAGCGCCGAGCGACGCGCATCACGGCAGCCTGCTCAGTCGATCCCGCTTCTCGGGGCATCATTCCCGGCCGGAGCGCGGCCCAGACCACCCGACTGGTTGGCGTCGTTCAGGAACTGCTCCTGTAGACCGCGAGTCCCCAGCCCACACGGTACGGCGGCGGGATCGTCACGGCCTTCCGGGCCTCGAACCCTGACCTCGCCCGACCTACTGCACGGCCGCGGTGAGCCGTGCGAGGTTGTCGAGCGTCGCCTTGACGCGGCTGCGCTGCTGCCACTCCTCGAGGGTGAGCCGGCGGCTGTTGGCACGGTAGGAGTCCTCGATCGCGCGCAGGTCGGTCAGGAACTGTTCGCCGCGCACCATGACCGAGACCTCCAGGTCGAGCGTGAACGAGCGCATGTCCATGTTGCTCGAACCGATCACCGCGACCTCGTCGTCGAAGCTCATGTGCTTGGCGTGCAGGATCGTCGGCGATTCGTAGAGGTAGATGATGACGCCCGCCCTCAGCAGCGCTTCGTAATAGCTGCGCTGGGCGTGGTAGACGAGGAACTGGTCGCCCAGCTCCGAGACGAAGAGCTCGACGTGCAGGCCGCTCTGCGCCGCGGTCGTGATCGCGTAGAGCATCGAGTCGTCGGGCACGAAGTACGGGCTGACCAGGATGATCCTCTCCTGCGCCGCGTAGACGAGCGAGTTGAACATGCGCAGGTTGTTCTCGCCCTCGAATCCGGGACCGCTCGGCACGACCTGACAGTCGAGGTGACCGCTGCCGGTCGCGCGGGCCGGGGCGGCCTCCCGTTCGAGGAGTTCGCCCGTCTCCGAGTACCAGTCGGTAACGAAGAGCGCGTCGATGCCGGCGACCACCGGGCCCTCGAAGCGCACCATGAAGTCCTTCCAGTGCAGGCCGCGCCGGTGGTTCCGCGCGCGCTGGTAGCCGGTCTCGACGACGTTCTGCGAGCCCGTGAAGCCGACCTCGCCGTCGACGACGAGCAGCTTGCGATGGTTGCGCAGGTCCGGGCGCTGGATCTTGCCACGCAGCGGCTGGAACGGGAGCATGAGGTGCCACGGCACGCCCATCCGCTCGAGCCGTCGGATCGTGGCCCGGTAGCCGGGGTACGGGAAGTTGCCCAGGTGGTCGAGCAACACCCGCACCCGGACCCCACGGCGGTGGGCGGCCTCGAGGGCGTCGAAGAATCCGGCGGTCGTGTCATCCAGCAGCAGGATGTAGAACTCGACGTGCACCGACTTGGTGGCCGCGTCGATCGCCGCCGTCATGGCGTCGAGCGACTCCTGGTTGTCCGCGTACAGCCGCGCGCTGTTGCCGCCGACGAGGGGCATCGCGCCGAGGGTGCGGTTCAGCTCGACGATCGGTTCGAGCCACGGCGGCCACGGCGGGTCGAGCTGCACTCGGTCGAAGCCCTCGGTGGTCTCGAGGATGTACTCGTTGATCTGCTGCTGGCGCTCGCGTCGCTTCTTGGGCAGCCGGGCGCTCCCAACGAGCAGGAACAGCAGGATGCCGAGGTAGGGAATGAAGAAGATCGCCAGCAACCACGCGAGCGCCGTCTGCGGCCGCCGGTTGCGCGGCACGTAGATGAGCGCGAGCACGCGGACGATGAAGTCCACGACGAACAGGGTGATCGCCAAGGTCACGGCGAACCAGCCCTGATCGGTCGTCGCTTGCACGGCGGCAGTCTATCGACCGCTCGGCGGCCCGCCGTTACCGGAAGTTCACGAACTGCACCGCCACGTCGAGGTCCTTGCCCTTGAGCAGCGCCATCGTGGCCTGCAGGTCGTCGCGGCTCTTGGAC
>JBAQPI010000213.1:0-2168 GCA_049305635.1 Rhodoglobus sp.
GGTGGACTCGACACCTCGGTCGGCATCGGCTGGCTGAAGGACGCCACCGGCAAGGAGGTCGTCGCCCTCGCGGTCGACGTCGGCCAGGGCGGCGAAGACATGGAGGACATCCGCCAGCGCGCCCTGGCGTGCGGCGCCGTGGAGGCGGTGGTCGTGGACGCGAAGGACGAGTTCGCGAACGACTACCTCATGCCCGCGCTCAAGGCCAACGCGCTGTACCAGAAGCGCTACCCGCTCGTCTCGGCGCTCAGCCGCCCGCTCATCTCCAAGCACCTCGCGCGCGTCGCGAAGGAGCTCGGCGCCGACAGCGTCGCTCATGGATGCACCGGCAAGGGCAACGACCAGGTGCGCTTCGAGGCGGCCGTCGCCGCCCTCGCCCCGGAACTGACGAGCATCGCGCCGGTGCGGGACCTCGCGCTCACCCGGGACAAGGCGATCGTCTACGCCCAGGAGCACAACCTGCCGATCCGGCAGAGCGCCAAGAACCCGTACTCGATCGACAAGAACGTGTGGGGACGGGCGGTGGAGACCGGCTTCCTCGAGGACCCGTGGAACGCGCCCATCGAGGACCTCTACGAGTACACGATGGACCCGACCGTGGCGAAGCCCGCCGACGAGGTCGTCATCGGCTTCGCCGCCGGCATCCCGGTCGCGATCGACGGCGTCGCATACTCGCCGCTGAAGATCGTCGAGAGGATGAACGAACTCGCCGGCAAACACGGCGTCGGCCGCATCGACGTCGTCGAGGACAGGCTCGTGGGCATCAAGAGCCGGGAGGTGTACGAGGCCCCGGCCGCGATGGCGCTCATCGCCGCGCACGAGGCCCTGGAGTCGCTCACGCTCGAGCGCGACGTCAACCGCTACAAGCGCGGCGTCGAGTCCGAGTGGGCGAACCTGGTCTACGACGGCCTCTGGTTCTCGGGCCTCAAGCGCTCGCTCGACGTCTTCATCGACGACACCCAGAAGCACGTGAGCGGCGAGATCCGCCTCAAGCTGGAGGGCGGCCGGGCGACGGTGACCGGTCAGAAGAGCGCCGAGAGCCTCTACGACTTCTCCCTGGCGACCTACGACACCGGCGACACCTTCGACCAGTCGCTGTCGAAGGGTTTCATCGAGATCTGGTCGCTGCCGTCCAAGATCTCGGCGCGCCGGGACCTCAAGGGCTAGGCCGTGGCGAAGACCGGCGAGGGCTCCCTCTGGGGCGGGCGGTTCGCGAGCGGACCCTCGCCCGAGTTGGCGCGCCTGAGCCGGTCGACCCACTTCGACTGGCAGCTCGCGCTCTACGACATCGCCGGCTCGCACGCGCACGCCAAGGCGCTCGCCGCCGCCGGCTACCTGACCGCCGAAGACGAGGTCGCCATGCACGCCGGCCTCGACGAGGTCGCGCGCAGCATCACCTCGGGGGAGCTGGTCGCGGCGGAGATCGACGAGGACGTGCACGGTGCCCTCGAGGCCGCACTCATCGCGGTGGTCGGGCCCGAGCTCGGAGGCCGGCTGCGCGCCGGCCGCAGCCGCAACGACCAGATCGCCACGTTGATCCGGATGTACCTGCTCGACCACTCCGCTGCGATCGGCGACCTCGTGGTCGACCTCATCGACGCCCTCGCCGCGCAGGCGGAGAAGCACGAGCACGCGATCATGCCGGGTCGCACGCACCTGCAGCACGCGCAGCCGGTGCTCCTGCCCCACCACCTGCTCGCGCATGCCTGGCCGCTCGTGCGCGACCTCGAGCGGTTGCGGGACTGGCGGGTGCGCGCGTCGACGAGCCCCTACGGTGCCGGGGCGCTCGCGGGCAGTTCACTGGGCCTCGACCCGGCCCTGGTCGCCGCCGAGCTCGGCCTGTCGCGCCCGAGCGAGAACTCGATCGACGCCACGGCGAGTCGGGATGTCGTGGCCGAGTTCGCCTACATCGCCGCCCAGCTGGGCATCGACCTGTCCCGTCTCGCCGAGGAGATCATCCTCTGGAGCACGCGCGAGTTCGGGTTCGTGGCCCTCGACGACGGCTACTCGACGGGCTCGTCGATCATGCCGCAGAAGAAGAACCCCGACATCGCCGAACTCGCGCGCGGCAAGTCCGGCCGCCTGATCGGCAACCTCACGGGCCTGCTCGCGACGCTGAAGGGGCTGCCGCTGGCCTACAACCGCGACCTGCAGGAGGACAAGGAGCC